>JACCXR010000451.1 GCA_013696915.1 Euzebyaceae bacterium | reverse complement strand
CACGCGACCGATGACACTGCCGGGGAGCCGAGCGGTGGATGAAGTGCTCCGGATCCATCAGTCGCAGAGATCATCTCTCTCAGCGGCCGGCCGTGCGCCGAATAGCGCGTCGCTGGGTGCGCGACGGGAAGCCCCTAGCGGCCGTATCGCGGAACGCTGTGACCATTCTGTGACCAGTCTCCGGGCTCTCACCCATCAGCGCTCACCCTACAAGCCCCTGACCTGCGGCTTTGGAGTCGGGATGCGGGGATTTGAACCCCGGATCTCCGGTCCCCCAGACCGGCGCCCTGGACCAAGCTGGGCCACATCCCGAGTGGTGCGCCGCCGAGCGTAACGCCGGCGGGGGCGAAGGGCCAAGACAGGGTCGGCCTGGGCGAGGAGAGCGCCGGTGCGACGTTGACGCGGGATACCGCGCCCATGTCGCATCGCCGCCCGAGCGCCGGGCGCCGGCGGCCGGCTGTGCGGAGCCCGGCGCCCGCGGCGGGACCCGCGCACCCGTGGATTGCGACGTTGACGCGGGATACGGCGCGAACGTCGCATCGTTCGTGTGCCGCGGGCGAACGCCGGCGCGTGGGAGGGCGCGACTGGCGCGGGTAGGCTCGGCGGCGGGACGTCTGGTCGGAGGCGGCGAGACGTCGGGTCGGAGGCGATGGACGGTGCGGCTGTTCGACGCGGGGCTGCGGGAGGGGCAGAGCCGGTCGGTCCACGACCGCGTATGGACGGCGGCGAACGTGATCACGTTCGCACGCCTGCTCGGACTGCCATTGTTCGTCTGGCTGGTCGTCGGCTCCCAGGCGTACGGCATCGCGTTCGGCGTGCTCACCCTGGTCGGCACCACCGACTGGATCGACGGGTACGTCGCGCGCCGCTTCGACCAGGTGACCAGGCTCGGCCGGATCATGGATCCGCTCATCGACCGGGCGCTGCTGGCGACGGCCGGGATCACGCTGATGCTCGTCGGCATCCTCCCGTGGCCGATCGTCGCCCTGATCGTCGGGCGTGACGTCGCCCTTCTCGCGATCGGCGCGGTGCTGTTCAAGGGCGTCCCGGCCATCGCCGTCAGCCGGACCGGCAAGTTCGCCACCGCGTGCCTGCTGATCGGCGTCCCCGGCTTCCTGCTCGGCCGCATGGACTGGCCCGGCGCGGTGCCCTTCCGCTGGGCGGCTTGGGCCTTCACCGTCGTCGGGATCGGCGCCTACTACCTCGCCGGCGTCAAGTACGCCCGCGCCGCGCGCGTGGCCCTGCGCCTGCGCGACGCCTCCTGAGCCTCGCCCGCCCGAGCGGCACCCGTCCAGCCGGCCCCCGCCGGCCCGCCGGAAGGCGGTGTTACATTCTCCATGGTCATCGCAGGCAGGAAGGTTCACCGGTGAGGTCCCGCGCAGGCACCCTCCGGACGGGGGAGCGCAGCGTGCGCGACGCGTCGTCCCCGCGCGGGTACGGGCGGCGGTCCACCGACCGGCCGGGCGGCGACCGCCGCTCGGTGCCGCTGGAGCCGCTGCTGACCGCTGCCGGGGCGCTCCTCGTCGGCTTCCTTCTCAGCGTGGGGCTGAGCGCGGGCCGGGAGGCGGCCCGCGTGCAGAACGAGCGCAAGGACGAGCTCATCGCCCTGGTCGACACGCGGCAGACCCGCGCCGAGGCCCTTGGCGCGCAGCTGGAACAGCTGCGGTCAGAGGTGGCCGCCGCTGAGTCGAGGGCTGCGGAGGGGCTCCCTCTCCTGCAGGTGCAGGTGGCCGAAGTCGAGGCCGCCGCCGGGCTGACGCCAGTGCAGGGACCAGGCCTGGAGCTGCGCTTCGCCGACGCCACCACGGCCTGCCCCACGGGGCGGGCGGAGGACTGCCGCATCCAGGACGTCGACCTCCAGCTCGCCGTCAACACCCTGTTCGCGCTCGGCAGCGAGGCCGTCGCGGTCAACGGCGAGCGGGTCATCTCCACGACGGCGATCCGCAGCGCCGGCGGCTCCATCCTCGTGAACTACCGGGTCCTGACGTCCCCCTACGAGGTCCAGGCGATCGGCGACGCCGGGGCGCTCGAGGAGGGGATCGCCGACTCGTCGCTCACCTCGGACTTCGAGGTCTGGCGGGACGTCTACGGCCTCGGGTTCGCGGTCGCCGCCGGCGACGAACTCGAGGTCCCCGCCTTCACCGGCAGCGTCCGGCTGCGCGCGGCCACCGTCGACCTCGACACCGGGCCGGACGTGGACCCGCCGGCCGGCGCGGCCGCTGCGCGGCGGGACACCGGATGATCCCCCTCGTCGCGCTGCTCATCGGCGCGCTCCTCGGCCTGCTCCTGCAGCCCACCGTGCCGGCCGTGCTGGCGCCCTACCTGCCCGTCGCGGTGGTCGCCGCCCTCGACGCCATCTTCGGCGGCGTCCGCGCCCGGCTCGACGGCACGTTCAGCGAACGCGTCTTTCTGATCTCCTTCGTCACGAACGTGATCCTCGCGGTGTTCCTCGTCTACCTCGGGGACCAGATCGGTGTCGGCAGCGACCTGTCGACCGCCGTCGTCGTCGTGCTCGGCATCCGCATCTTCACCAACCTCGCGTCGATCCGCCGCCATGTCTTCCGGGTCTGAGCAGATCGTCGACGAGCTCGTCGCGGAGCCGCCGCGCGCGCACCCGCCCGCCCATGCGGAACGCCGGCTCGGCCTGCGCGTCGCGACCGCCCTGGCCTGCGCGGTCCTCGGCTTCCTGCTCGTCGCCCAGGTGCGCGCGGCCGAGGGCCTCGGGGACCGGCTCGCGGGCGAGCGCGAGGAGGACCTCGCGCGGATCCTGTCGGACCTGTCCGCCCAGTCCGACCGCCTCCAGGGCGAGATCACCGAGCTGCGGCTCACGCTCGCGCTGTTCGAGAGCTCCGCGGAGTCCGAGGAGCTCGCGCTGCGCAGCCTCCAGCGCCGCCTGGACGACCTCCGCATCCTCGCCGGCACGGTGCCCGCCGAGGGCCCCGGGGTGCAGCTCACCGTGGACGACCCGGACGGCCTGGTGACCCAGGCGGACCTCGTCGACACCGTGCAGGAGCTGCGCGACGCCGGTGCCGAGGCGATCGCCGTCAACAGCACCCGGTTGATCGCCTCGTCGGCGTTCACCACCCGCAACGGGCGCCTCCTCGTCGACGGGCAGCCGCTCGACAGCCCGATCCGCATCTTCGCCGTCGGCCCCGCGGAGACCATGGCGAAGGCGCTCGGCATCCCCGGCGGCGCCATCGACACGCTCCAGTCCTCGCCCGGCGTGACCACGACGGTCGAGTCCCTGGCGCAGCTGTCGGTCCCCGCACGGGCCGAGGCGCAGCCCTTCGTCTTCGGACGGCCCGTCCCCGCCGAGGAACGGTCGCCGCAGGATCAGAGCGGGTAGCATCCGTCGCCACCGCCGGCGAGTCCAGGCTGTCAGAGGATGTCGGACGACAAGGAGCATTCAAGGTGAACCCGGACGACCTCCGCTACACCGAGGAGCATGAGTGGACCCGCGCGGACGGGGGCCGCATCACCGTCGGGATCACGCAGTACGCCCAGGACGCCCTCGGCGATGTCGTGTACGTCGACCTGCCCGCCACCGGCACTCGCGTCGAGCGGGGCCAGCCGTTCGGGGAGGTCGAGTCCACGAAGAGCGTGTCGGACCTCTACGCGCCGCTGACCGGCACGATCGTCGAGCGCAACGGCGCGCTCGAGTCGCAGCCGGAGCTGGTGAACTCCGATCCGTACGGCCAGGGTTGGATGGTCGTGATCGAGGTCGACGAGCCCGACGCGGTCGAGCAGCTGCTCACCGCCGGCGACTACGACAAGATCACCGAGTCGGCCTGAGGGGCCGGGCAGGGCCCCTCTGCTAGCATCCCGCCCGCACACCGGACGGGACGTGGGAGGGTCGATGTTCTGCACGCACTGCGGTCACTCCAACCCCGCCGGTGCGAACTTCTGCGGCAACTGCGGCCGCCCCCTCGCCGCCGCGGGCGACCAGACGACCGGTGCTCTGCACCTCGACCACGGCGCCGAGGCGCTCGAAGCCGCCGACCCGGCTGTCGAGGCCGAGGCGATCGTCAACGAGCTCGAGATCGGGACCGCGCTGCTCGTCGCGGTCCGCGGCGCGAACGCCGGGGCGCGCTTCCTGCTCGACCGCGACGTGGTGACCGTCGGCCGTCATCCCGGCAGCGACATCTTCCTCGACGACATCACGGTGTCCCGCCGGCACGCCGAGTTCCGCCGGGACGCGCAGCGCTTCTGGGTCCACGACGTCGGAAGCCTCAACGGGACCTACGTCAACGGCGTCCGTGCCGAGGACCAGAGGCTGACCACGGGCGACGAGGTCCAGGTCGGCAAGTTCAAGCTGGTCGCCTTCGTCGCCGAGCCGGCCGCGTGAGCACGCCGCGCGCGCCCCAGGGTCCCCCGGGCGACGGCTTCACCATCGGTGAGGTCCTCAACCAGCTCAAGGAGGGCTTCGAGGACATCACGATCTCGAAGATCCGGTTCCTGGAGAGCGAGGGCTTGATCTACCCCGACCGGACGGAGTCGGGGTACCGGAAGTTCACCGAGGACGACGTCGACCGCCTGAGGTTCATCCTCACGGCCCAGCGTGACCACTACCTCCCGCTGAAGGTCATCCGCGAGCAGCTCGAGCGGCTCGACACGGGCCAGGAGACCAGCGCCGGCCCGCCGGCGCCCGCCCGGGCGAACGGTGACGGCGAGCCTTCCGGCGGGCGACGCGCGGCCGAGGTCGCGCAGGCGGTGCAGGCCGCGGACGGCGCCGCCGAGGGACCCCTGCTCGACCCACCCTCGGCGCCGGTGACGCTGACCCTGCGGGAGTTCTGCCAGGCGACCGGCCTGGACGCCGGCGAGGTGAGCGCGCTCCGCGACTACGGCATCCTCGGTGCGGGGCGCGGCGACGAGGCGGCGCCCTTCGACGGCGACGACCTGCTCGCGGCAAGAGCGGCCCGCGACCTGCTCCGGCTGGGTCTCGAGGCCCGGCACCTGCGGATGTACCGGGTCTTCGTCGACCGTGAGCTGGCGCTGTTCGAGCAGCTCGTCACCCCCCTGCTGCGCCAGCGCAACCCGGAGGCGCGCCGCCAGGCGACCCGCCAGCTCGAGAAGCTCTCGCAGTCCACCGATCGGATGAAGCGCTCGATGCTCGCGCGCGCCCTGCGCGGCTACGTCGCCGGCGCCTGAGTGCTGGGGAGTGGAAGTACGGTGACGCCGAGCGGGCGACTGCGGCATACAGGCATTCGCCAATCGCACCGTAGTTCTGTCACGGTGCACTGAGCCGGCAGGACGTGCGCCGGGTTGTCGCCGTCGGTGTCCTGCTCGGGCTGTGGCTGAGCCCGGGGCCGTCCCCGGGCGCGCGCGCGCTCGCCCAGCCGGCCACCTCCGTCCCCCCGCCCTCGCTGACCGCGTCCGGAGCGGTGCTGTGGGATCCGGCCGACGAGGTCGCGCTGTTCGGCAAGGAGGCGGACGTCGCCCGGCCGATGGCCTCGACGACGAAGATCATGACGGTGCTCCTCGCGCTCGAGGCCGGCGCCGCCGACGGGGAGCTGACCGTGTCCGCCCATGCCGCGGAGGTCGGCGCCACACCCGGCGGCGCGACCCTGGGGCTGAGCGCCGGCCAGCGCATCGGTGTCCGCAGCGTGCTGGCCGGGCTCGTGCTCCGCAGTGGCAACGACGCCGCGGTCGCGGTCGCCGAGCACGTCGCCGGCAGCGAGCAGGCGTTCGTCGATCGGATGAACGCCCGCGCCCGCCAGCTCGGGCTGGCGCAGACGCAGTTCCGGAATGCGTCCGGGCTGACCGACGATCCCGAGCACCGCTCGAGCCCGATCGACCTTGCGCGTCTGGCGGCCGTGGCGATGGCGCACCCGGACTTCGCCGCGTGGGCCGGCGCGACGTCGCTGGACGTTCCCGGGCTCGGGACCCTGGAGAACCGCAACGAGCTGCTCGGCCGCTACCCCGGCGCGACCGGGGTGAAGACGGGCTTCACGACCCTCGCCGGCCTGTGCCTGGTCGCCAGCGCCGCCCGCGACGGCCGGACCCTGTACGCGGTGGTGCTCGACAGCGACGACAGCTTCGCGGACACCACACTCCTGCTCGATCACGGGTTCGGGGCCTTCCGCCGCCCGGAACCCGTGCCGCAGGGCGGCGTGGCGACCCGCTACCGCTGGGCCGGCGCCGACGTCGGCCTCGTGACCGCCGCACCCCTCGCCCGCACCGTCGGCGTCGACGCGGTCGTGACCTGGAGGACGCGGGTGGAGCCCGCGGCGGCGCGTCCGGTCGCCGCCGGCGCACGTCTCGGCCGGGCCGAGCTGGTGGTCGACGGGGTCGTGGAGCGCACCGTCGACCTGCTGGCCGAGGCGGGCGTGCCCGCCCCGGCGGCGCCCCGCGCCCCGGC
>JACCXR010000412.1 GCA_013696915.1 Euzebyaceae bacterium | reverse complement strand
GTGCTGACCAGCGCGGTCGACGAACTCGAGCTCTGGTGGCTGCTGGCGGCCGCACTCGTCGCCGGCGTCCTCTCCGGCGGGCTCATCCGCCGGCTGCGCCGTCCTCCGAGCGGCCGGCCGCCTTCTGGGCGACCGCGTTCGGCGTGCCGGTCCTGCTGTGGAGCTGCTGGTTCGGCGCCGTCGCAATCGCCGAGGGGGTCGGCGGGTCGGCAGAGCTGTGGACCGGCACGATCCTCTGGACGGCGCTGCTCGGCGGCGCGCTCGGCCTGTTGACGCTGCCGTCCACAGCCACCGCGGGATCGTCGGCGTCGCCGGGCACCGGCTGCCCGCCCCGCCCCGACGCTCGACCGCGGTGCTCGGCCTGTTCGCCTTCACCAACGGCCTGATCTCCATCGGCGTCATGGCCGCTGCCGCCCTGGTCACCGGAGCGCCGCTGATCTTCCCGTCGCTGGGCCCGACCGCGTTCCTGCTCTTCTACACCCCGCTGCAGCCCGCAGCCTCGCCGCGCAACACCCTCGGCGGCCACCTCATCGGCGCCGCCGCCGGCTACCTGTCCCTCGCCGTCTTCGGTCTCCTCGACCAGGGGCCGGCCCTGACCACCGGCGTCACCGGCCCGCGCGTCGCCGCCGCAGCGCTGTCGCTCGGGCTGACCAGCGGCGTCATGGTGTGGACCAGGCTCCCCCACCCGCCCGCCGGCGCCACCACCCTGATCGTCTCCCTCGGCATCCTCCACCAGCCCTGGCAGCTCGCGGTGCTCATGCTCGCCGTCGCGCTCCTCGCCCTCCAGGGCCTCGCCATCAACCGCCTGGCCGGGATCCCCTACCCCCTCTGGTCGCCTCGGGACGTGAGGAGCGACGGCACCCAAGGTCGCGAATCGGACCGGCCCTCGCGCAACTGAGCGATGCACAGCCACCCGCACTTCTGGCCCGGGGCAGGCGAGCGGCTCAACGGTCCTTGAGCGCCGCCAGCGCCCTCTGGGACTGCTCGGCCGGCTTGATCGCGTCGAAGACGGCGAGGACCTTGCCCTCCTCGTCCACCACCACCGACGAGCGCAGCACGCCCTGGAAGGTCTTGCCGTTCCTGGACCGCTCGCCCCACGCGCCGTAGGCCGAGATGGCCTCGCGATCCGGATCGGCGAGCAGTGTGTGGGGCAACTCGTACTTCTGGGCGAACGACGCGTGACTGGCGCTGTCGTCCGGGGAGATGCCGACGACGACCCCGCCGACCGCACCGAAGTCCGACCAGTGGTCGCGGATGTCGCACGCCTGTGTCGTGCATCCCGGGGTGTCGTCCTTGGGGTAGAAGTACAGGACGACCGGCGTGCCGCGGTGCTCGGAGAGCGACCAGGGCTTGCCGTCCTGGTCGGGCAGGGTGAAGGGCGGGGCGTCCTCGCCAGGCTTGAGCGGCATAGGGACAACCTAGCACCCGCCGATGCGCGACGTGTGCTACAAGTAGCCCATGACTCGCGTAGGGGTCCGGGAGCTGCGACAGCGCGCCAGCGAGCTGCTGCGTCTCGTCGAGCAGGGCGAGACAATCGAAGTGACCGACCGCGGACGTCCGGTCGCGCTGCTGACGCCGCTTCCAAAGGGCAGCATCCTGGACCGCCTCCGTGCGTCTGGGGAACTCGAGCCGGCAAGTGGGGACATCGACGACCTCCCCCCGCCGCTTGTCCTGCCGCCGGACGCCGAGCTGCCCTCGCAGGTGCTCACTCGCCTGCGTCGCAACGAGCGCTGATGCCCGTCACGTACCTCGATTCGTCGGCGATCGTGAAGCTGGCCGTTGCCGAGTCCGAGTCGCCGGCATTGCGGCGCCATCTGCGCCGACGTCGGCCGCTCGTGTCCAGCGCGCTCGCGAGGACGGAGGTGCTACGCGCCCTCCTGCCGGCAGGTCCGGCGGCCACGACGGCTGGCCGGGCCGTGCTCGCCGGCGTCGAGCTGCTCCGAGTCAACGATCGAGTCCTGTCAGACGCCGCCGCCCTCGAGCCAGTCGAGCTGCGAACTCTCGACGCCATACACCTCGCCACGGCGCGCCGCTTCGGCACCGAGCTCACCCTCGTCGTCACGTACGACGACCGCATGCTCGCGGCAGCGGACCAGCTCGGCATCCGCACCGCAGCCCCAGCCTGAGCCGCGGCCCGCCAGGATCATGATCCGTCGCTTGACTTGAACCGCACCCGCGAACCTCTCGCCCAAGGCGAGCGTCACGGTGACGGCGGGACGTTCAAAGGAGTTTGGCGAGCCGTGAACCGCACCGGCACCTCCGGCTCGTCATCGACCACGAGCCGGAGCACGTCGGGGCGTGCGTAGTGGCCGACGACGTCGAAACGTGACCGAGCCGCCTGCACCGCGGCCCGCTCGATGGATGCGAACAGGATGCCGGTTTCGCCCACGAGCGGGCCGGCGATCACCGAGCCGTCCGGCGGGCGCGACGATCGCCGCGTTGCCGCGGGACAGCCAGTCGTCGTCGCCGCCGTAGAGCTCGGCCAGCGCGTTGGTCGTGCGCGGTACGTCGCTGCCGTGGATACAGGAGTTCGTGCCGAGCACGTAGACGCCGCCCTCACGGGCGATGTGGCGCAGCGTCGACAGCCATGCATCGTCGTTGTCCCACTTCGGTGCCAGGTGGATGTCGATGCCCTGCCCGTACATGGCGGCGCGGGCGAGCGGCATGAGGTTCTCCCAGCAGATGAGCCCACCGACGCGGCCGATGTCGGTGTCGAGCGCGTGCAGCGTCGACCCATCGCCTTGTCCCCACACGATCCGCTCGACGCCCGTCGGCGTGAGCTTGCGGTGACAGCCCGCGACGCGACCGTCGGGCGTGAGGTAGAGCAGCGAGTTGTAGAGCGTCGCGCTCTCAGTCGCCCGCTCGGTGATGCCGATCGCCACCCAGAGGTCGCCTTCGGCTGCGGCCGCCGCGAGTCGTTGGGTCGCGTCGTCGCCGACGACCACCGCTTGTCGATCAGGGACGCGAGGCGCATCGCCGTGGTCGCCCTCGCGACGCGATCCTGAACGAGCTGCGACGGTCCACGGGACTCGCTGGTCGGTCGCGTGCGCTCGGCGTCGACGCGGGAGAGCGCGCCCGCAAGGCGGTGTCGGCCCGAGTACGCGCCGCGGTCCGCCGTGTCGCCGCCGCAAACCCCGCGCTCGGCCGGCATCTCGACGAGTCGATCAACACCGGGATGGTGCCGTTACGACCCGGCGACTCCCGTCCGGTGGGACGTACGCGCGTGACTCATTCGCTCGAACCGCCACGCATGCCCCCGACGTTCATGCGATCTCCTGGGGTCGAGAGGGGCGGGGCGTTCGGGGTGGGTCCAGGGCCGGCGGCGTAGTGTGCCGCTCGTGACGCGGATCCTGCTGGTCTGTCTCGGGAACATCTGCCGCTCGCCGACGGCCGAGGCCGCGCTGCGCGAGGCCCTCGTGGAGGCTGGTGTCGACGGCGAGGTGGAGGTCGACTCGGCAGGGACGGGCGACTGGCACCTCGGCTCGGCGCCCGACCATCGCATGACGTCTGCCGCCGCGGAGGCCGGATTGACCCTGGCAGGCCGGGCGAGACTGATCGAGCCCGCCGACTTCGACCGGTTCGACCTCATCCTCGCGATGGACCGGTCGAACCTGACGCAGATCCGCGCGCTCGCGCCCGACGGGGCCGCCCGCGCGCGGGTGCGGCTGTTCCGCGAATTCGAGGACGGCGCCGACGACGACGAGGTCCCGGACCCCTACTTCGGCGGGCCCGACGGTTTCGACCGCGTGGTCGAGATCGCCCGCGCCGGGGCCCGGGGCCTGGCCCGCCACCTCACGACCGGCGGTGGCGTCCCGGCGTGAGCCCGCCCCGGCCGGCTCTAAGACCGCTCTAGACCGGACCGGGCTCCACCGGGTCGGGCAGCGGGGTGGGCTCGCCGGGGTCTGGAAGCGGCGTGGGTTCGCCCGGGTCCGGCAGGGGGGTGGGCTCGCCGGGGTCGGGGACGCCGGGGCCTCCGGGTTCGGGGGTCAGCGGGGGAACCTCGTCGGGGGTGGTGCTCATGGCTGCTCCTTGCTGGCGTGGGACGCCGAGGGTGGAGTCTCTACCCCCGGCCGTTAGGCTGCACGCATGCGGAGCGAGGACGCGATCGTCGAGGTCTACGTCGAGATCCCGAAGGGATCGCGGAACAAGTACGAATGGGACCACCGCATCCGGCGGTTCCGGCTCGACCGGATGCTGTTCTCCGCCGTGCACTATCCGGGCGACTACGGGTTCATCGCCGAGACCTTCTCAGGTGACGGCGACCCGCTCGACGCTCTCGTGATCCTCGGCGAGGCCACGTTCCCCGGCTGCGCGATCACCGCCCGGGTGGTCGGCGCCTTCTGGATGACCGACGACAAGGGCCGCGACACGAAGATCATCACGGTCCCGGAGTCGGATCCCCGATGGGAGCACGTGCGGGACCTCGGCGACGTGCCGAAGCACCTGCTCGACGAGATCGCGCACTTCTTCTCGATCTACAAGGATCTCGAGGGCAAGAAGGTCACCGTCGACGGCTTCGGGTCCCGCGCCGAGGCGGTCGCGGAGATCGAGCGCGACCGCGAGACCTACCGGACCATGGACGACCCGCCGGTCATGCCCTGACCGCCGGTTTGGCGCGACGGCATTCCTCGGCCATGCTTCACACCGGCACGGTGGACGGCGAAGGGAGCGACGACGTTGGAGGGGGCGCCGGCGCACCACGTCCCGAGCCGTCTCAGGTCGGGCCGTCGGCGGTCGATCTGCGCACCGTGAACACCGTTGCCGGCGTCACCGCCCCCCTCGCGCGCCGCCTGTGGTTGGCGGCCGTGGTCGTCCTCACCGCGTCGCTGCTGGTCGGCGTCGCGCCACCGGCGGGCGCGGTCCCCGACGTCAGCGGGGCTCCCGAGGTCGTCGAAGCGCAGTCCCGGCTGCGCGAGGCCGAGGCGCAGCTGACGGCGCTGATGACCGCGCTCGACGAGGCGGCCGAAGCCTACGAGACCGCGAACGCCCACAGCTTGCGCCTGGAGGCGGAGCTCGCTGGCAGCGACGCACAGCTCGCCGACGCCCGCAAGGAGATCGGGGCGGCGGCCGCGCGGCTGGACGACCGCGTCCGTGACGCCTACATGCGGCCGGCGACCGACATGGCCCTCGCCGAGCTCGGCCTCTCGGAGGCGACGTGGGGAGCTCCGGACGCGGCGACCGCGCTGCACCGCACCGCGCTGCTGCGGCTGGTCGCGGCTGGCGAGGCCGATCAGCTTCTGGAGGTCGAGCGTGCGGGGGCCATGACCGCGGACGCCATCCGGCAGCACCGGATCGTCGAGGCGGGGGCGGCAGCCGCGGCGGCCGACCGGCAGCGGCGTGCCGAGGAGCTGTCTGCCGCCGTGGAGGCCGCGCGCGCCCAGGCCGCCGACGCCCAGCTGACGTACGGCCGGGTGGAGGCCGACGCCGTGCAGCGCGCCGAGGACGCCGAACTGGCTGCGCGGGCGGCCGCGCAGGCGCGCGCGGCGGCGCGCGCCCGGGCCAGGGAGCGCGGCTGGTTCTCGTTCTCGTCCGCTGCCTCGGGGGCGCCGCCGGAGGTGTCGGTCGACGGGAAGGTCTGCCCCGTGGGCCGGCCGTACGGGTTCATCGACTCGTGGGGGTTCCCGCGCTCCGGGGGACGGACCCACAAGGGCGTCGACATCTTCGCCGCCCACGGCACGCCGCTGTACGCCGTCGCCGACGGCTACGTCTCGCGGGTCGGGACCAGTTCCCTGGGGGGGCTGTCCGTCCACGTCGTCGACACGGCGGGCAACCGCTACTACTACGCGCACCTGTCTTCGACGAGCGCCTCCGCGGGGCAGCCGGTGCGGGCCGGCGAAGTCGTGGGTGCGGTCGGGAACACCGGGAACGCCCGCACGACACCGCCGCACCTGCACTGGCAGTTCCACCCCGGCGGTGGATCACCGGTCAACCCCTACCCGTTGGCCGCGGCGCTGTGCCGCACCCGGTCCGCCGGGGCGGTGGCACCGGCGCCGGCCGCGCCGTCCGACGGGCGCCGCCGTGCGCCGGACACCAGATCCGAGCCGCCATCCGAGCCGCCGCCCGTGCCGGTCCTCCCGGTCGCACCGGACGGCGAGGACGCGGCGGACATCGAGGCCTCCGCCCCGCCGCCCCCCGAACAGGCTCCGCCCGCGGAGGACGCCGGCCCCTCCGAAGCCGCGCCTCCGCCGGCATCCGAGGGCTCCGACGCCGGGGCCGCGCGGGCGCTCCGCCGCCTGACCGAACGGGCGCTCCGGGGTTTCGGGCCCTGACAACGGCATAGACTGCTCCCCAATCTCTCCGAGGGAGCCTGCGATGCCCGAGCCGGCCCGACGCAGACGCATCGACCGAGTCACCGCCTCCGACTACCTCGACGGCCTCGACGGGCGGACCCCGGCACAGGTGCGGACGATGCGCGACGAATGCCGTGAGGAGGAGGCGCGCCTCAGCTACGCCCGCCGCCTGCTGCACGGCCAGCTCGACATCGTGCGCGCCGAGCTGGCGCGCCGCCAGGGCGGCGGATCCGGAGGCCTGGTCGACGCCCTGAGCGACATCCTGGCCGACGCCGCGCAACAAGGCCCGCGGACCGCCCGGTCCGCGCCGCTCTACGTCCCCGATGGGGAGCACGGCCGGCGTCGCGGCGACCGTGTGCTCGACGAGATGCCCCTCAGCAGGCTGCCGGACCTCGACGACGATGAGATCGCCGACCTCGTCGGGCGCCTCGCCGAGGAGGAGCGCGCGATCTCGGTGATGCGGCGCACGATTCTCGACCACGTCGACCGGCTGCAGGCCGAGCTCGTGGGCCGTTACCGTTCGGGTGACGCACGGGTCGACGAGGCCGTCACGTCCGCAGTCGGCGGCATCGTCGGCGACCGCGAGGCGGGCGGCGCCTGAGCGCTGCGGGGGACCGGGGGTGCCCGCCGATCCTGGTCGAGGCGACGCGCGACGGCACCGCCGAATCCATCCACCGCGGCCACCTCGTCGTGGTCGCCCCCGACGGCCAAGTGATCGCGGCGCTCGGGGACGTCGGCCTGCCCGTCTACGTCCGCTCGGCGGCGAAGCCGTTCCAGGCCGTCGCAACGCTCGAGCTGCTCGACGCGGCCCGCGTGCCGCTCGACGCGGCGGGTGTCGCCATCGCCTGCGCCTCGCATGCCGGGAGCGACATGCACCAGATCGAAGCGGCCAGGCTCCTGGCTCTCGCCGATCTTGACGAGTCGGCCCTCCGGTGCCCGCACGCGCTTCCCGACGACCTCGCGACGCTGCTCGCGCAGCGGACCCCGACATCGCTCGCCCACAACTGCTCGGGCAAGCATGCCGCGTTCGTGCTGGCGCAGGTCGCAGCGGGCGGCGACCCCTCGTCCTACCTCGCGCCCGGGTCCCCGATCCAGCAGGCCGTCACACGCCACCTGGCCGCGGTCACGTCCTCGGTCCCGGCAGGTCCGGGCGTCGATGGGTGCGGGGCCCCCGCCTGGCTCGTTCCGCTGCGCGGCCTGGCGCTCGCGTTCGCCCGCCTGGCGGGCGGGCACGGACTCCTCGCCCGGGTGCGGGCGGCGATGACGGCCAGGCCGGACCTCGTCGGCGGCGCCGCGTGCCCGGACACGGCGCTGATGACGGCGGATGCCCGCATCGTGGCCAAGCGGGGGGCGGAGGCGGTCTTCGCGGCCGGGTACCGCCATCCGCGCCTGGGCCCTCTCGGCGTCGCGGTGAAGATCGCCGACGGCTCCGCGCGCGCCGCGGCGCCCGCGACCGCCGCCGCGCTCGAGGCCCTCGGCGCCGCAGTCCCCGCCCTGGTGCTCAGGCCGCTCGTGCTCGGCGGCTTTCACCCCCACGGTGCGCTCCTGCCCAGCCCTGCCATCGCTGCAGCGGTGGCACCCTGATCTCCTTCCTGCTCGTCGCGGCGGCCCTGTACTTCTTCGTCGTCCTTGACGTGAACGCGCTCATGGGGCGCGGCTAGACCGAGCCCGAGGTGGTGTCGGCCACCAAGGAGTCCCCCGAGTGCCTCAGCTCGAGCCCCGCGCGGGCCGGCCGCACCGTGGTCCAGCCGCAGCCGGACCGCTGACGCCCCCCTGCGGGCGCCGTCCGAACCGCGTGCAGGTGTTACGGTCGGCCGCCGGGCCGTCGGAGGACCGGCCCAGCCCGCGACCGGGGAGGAGCCGGTGGACCCCAAGGACGCCACGGCCGCCGCCACGAACAGGGTCCGCGACGTCGGCGCCTTCATCCGCGAGCAGCGCAAGACCGCGCAGCTGTCGCTGCGCAAGCTGGCGGCGCTCGCCGGCGTCTCGAACCCGTACCTGTCCCAGATCGAGCGGGGCCTCCGCAAACCGTCGGCGGAGATCCTGCAGTCGATCGCGGCGGCGCTGCGCATCAGCGCCGAGACGCTCTACGTCCGGGCCGGCATCCTCGAAGAGCGCGAGGGCGACCTGACCTCGGCGATCCTCTCCGACACGTCCCTCACGGACGCCCAGCGCCGCGCGCTGCTCGAGGTCTACCGGTCCTTCCGCTCGTCCGAGCCCGGGCAGGAGTGACCCGCCGCGACCGCCGGTAGCATTCACTCGGGACGACGGAAGGCAGGCACCGTGGCGCAGGAGGCAATCTGGGGCGACCGCCGCCCCTCGGACCGGGCCGGTCCGGCGGCGGCGTCCCCGCCGTTGCGGATCGGGCTGCTGTCCGTCCACACCTCGCCGCTCGAGCAGCCCGGCTCCGGCGACAGCGGGGGGATGAACGTCTACCTCACGTCGCTCGCCGCGCGCCTGGCGGGAAGAGGCGCCGACGTCGACATCTTCACCCGCGCCAGCGGAGGTGACCTGCCGCCGACGGTGCGCATGGGGACCGGCGTGGCCGTGCACCACATCGAAGCCGGCCCCCCGGCGGCCCCGAAGGGCGACCTGGCGTCGCATCTGTGCGCGTTCTACCTGGGGCTCGCCGCCCACCCCGCGACCGCGTCCCTGGACGTGGTCCACGGCCACTACTGGATGAGCGGATGGGTGGGCCGGCAGGTCAGCCGCCGGCTCGGCGTCCCCCTCGTGCAGACCTTCCACACACTCGCCCGCGAGAAGAACGACTCCCTCGCTCCCGGCGACACGCCCGAGACGACCCTGCGCCTCGCCGCGGAGGACCGGATCGTGGGCGCGGCCGACGCGATCATCGCGCCGACACCGCTGGAGGCCGCGATGCTGCGCGAGCGGTACCGGGCGCGGTCGGGGAAGGTGCACGTCGTCGAACCCGGGGTCGATCTCGCCGTCTTCAACACCGGCATCGACCGCAACGCCGCTCGGCAAGCGCTGGGCGGCGGGAGGATCATCCTGTTCGCGGGCCGTCTGCAGCCGCTCAAGGGCCCGGACGTGGCCATCCGCACCCTCGCGGCGCTCGACCGCCTGCTGCCCGACGACGGCCTGCCGACCCGGCTGCTCGTCGTCGGCGGCGCGAGCGGTTCGGGGATCGGCACCGTAGACCCGCCGAGCCTGCGCCGGCTCGCCGCCGAGGCCGGCGTGGCCGACCGGGTAGCCCTGCTCGCGCCCCGCATCCAGCCGCAGCTCGCCGCCCTCTACCGGGCCGCCGACGCCGTGATCATGCCGAGCCGCTCGGAGAGCTTCGGGCTGGTCGCCCTCGAGGCGCAGGCGTGCGGGACGCCGGTGGTCGCCGCCGACGTCGGCGGACTCCGCCACGTCATCGGCGACGGCGGCGGCGGTGTGCTGGTGAAGGGCCACGCGCCCGACGCCTACGCCGCCGCGCTGGTCCCGTTCCTGTGTGACGCGCGGGTCCGCGCGGCTGCGGGGGAGGCCGGCAGGCGCCGCGCCGGGCGCTTCAGCTGGGACCGGACTGCGACGGCCACCATGGACGTCTACCGCGAGGTGCTCCGCGAGCGGGTGCCCGCCGTCGAGGCCCTCCCGGGGCGGCGCGGGGCGTGATGGAGGCCGACCCCGAGCAGCCCGGCGGGCCCGCGATCGGCGGGTCGGCGGCCGAGGCCGCCCACGCCGTCGAGGCCTGGTTCGCGGCGCAGCCCGAGCTCGAGGTCGAGCGCGTCGGTGACGCCGGCTGGCTGACGGTGCTGCGGGGGGAGCGCAAACGGACGATCCCCGTCCACCTGGAGGTGGGCACGCACACGCTGGTCCTGCAGTCGTTCTTCCTGCGCGCGCCGGACGAGGACGAGGCGGGCGTCTTCCGCTTCCTGCTGCAGCGCAACCTGCGGACCTACGTGTGCCGCTTCGCCCTGGACGACACCGGCGACATCCTGCTCGTCGGCGTGCTGCCCCTCCACGCCGTCACGACGGCCGAGGTCGACCGGCTTCTGGGGCAGGTGCTGCAGGCGGCGGACGACGCGTTCAATGTGGCCCTGCGGATGGGCTTCGCCTCGTACATCGAGCGGGAGCAGGCGTGGCGGGAGAAGGTGGGCGCCGGGCGCAACCCGATCAGCTGAGGACGTCGGAGCAGGAGGACGGCGATGGATGCGCTGATGGTGGTCGACATGCAGGTGGGGTTCCTGCGCGAGGGGGCGCTGGCGAGCGACCGGTGCCTGGCCGTGCTGCCCGCGGTCGTCGAGGAGGTGGAGGCCGCGTTGGACCGCGGCGACCACGTGATCTTCACCGCCGACACCCACGAGCCCGACGACCTCGAGTTCCGGATCTTCCCGGTCCACTGCGTCCGCGGCACGCGCGAGGCCGACATCGTCGACGAGCTGGCCGGCTTCCTCGATCGCGAGCGGGTCCACCTCGTCCCCAAACGGCGGTACTCGGCGATGTTCGAGACGGAACTCGAGGGGCTGCTGCACCGCCACGGGATCACCGCCGTGCGCATGTGCGGGGTCTGCACCGACATCTGCGTCCTGCACACGACCGCGGACCTGCGCAACCGCGACGTCGCGGTCACCGTCGTCGCCGGCGCCACCGCCACCTTCGACGGCCCCGGCCACCCTGCGGCACAGGTCGAGGCGCAGGTGCTCGCGCACATGGGGGCGATCCTCGGCGCGGCCGTGGAGACCTGATGCTCCGGACGACCCTCATCAGGGCGTCGGAGAGCGCTTGGTTGAAGCGCCAGGTCGCCGGGCGGGCGATGTCACGCAGGATCGCGCTGCGCTTCGTGGCGGGCGACACGCTCGACGAGGGGCTCGCCGCCACCCGCGCGCTCGCCGCGCAGGGCAAGTCGGGCACGCTGGACTACCTCGGCGAGAGCGTCACCGACGCCACCGAGGCCCGCGTCGCGTGCAAGGCCTACACCGAGGCGCTCGACCGCATCGGCGAGGAGGGCCTCGACTGCGGCGTGTCGGTCAAGCCGACCCAGATGGGCTTGAACGTCGACGCCGGGCTCTGCCGGGAGCTCCTCGGGGAGATCGTGACCGCCGCCGAGCGGGTGGGTGTGCACGTGACCCTGGACATGGAGGGCCGCGACGTCACCGAGGCGACGGTCGCGCTCGTCGAGGACCTGCGGGCGGCCGGGCACACGGAGGTCGGGTGCGCGGTCCAGTCCTACCTGCGCCGCACCCGGGAGGACGTCGAACGGCTCTCGCGCGCCGGCGCCAGCCTGCGCCTGTGCAAGGGCGCCTACGCCGAGCCGGAGTCCGTCGCCTTCCGCCGCCGGGCCGAGGTCGACGCGAGCTACGCCGCCTGCGCCGAGCACCTGCTGGAGCACGGCACCTACCCGCGCCTCGCGACGCACGACGACCGGCTGATCGGCCAGGCCCGCAATGCCGCCGCGCGCCTGGGCGTCGGCCGGGACGCCTTCGAGTTCCAGATGCTGTACGGGGTCCGCCCGACGCTCCAGGACGCGCTGGTGCGGGACGGCTACCGGCTGCGGGTCTACGTGCCGTTCGGCGAGCAGTGGTACCCCTACTTCATGCGCCGCCTCGCCGAGCGGCCCGCCAACCTCGTCTTCTTCCTCCGGGCGCTGCGGGACACCTGACGTGTAGGGTTCGCGCGGTGGACGGGACGCTGGCGATCCTCGGCGCTGGGCGCATGGGCGAGGCGCTGCTGTCGGGGCTGCTGCGCTCGGGCTGGGCCCGGCCGGACGCCGTCCGCTGCACCGTCCGCAGCCCCGAGCGGGCGCGGCTGCTCGCCGAGGCGTTCGGGGTCCGCGCCGACACCGACTCGCCGTCGGCAGCCGCGGAGTCCGACGTGCTCCTGATCGCGACCAAGCCGCAGAACATCCGCGCGCTCCTCGACCAGATCGCCCCGAAGGTCCACGCCGCCCAGACGGTCATCTCGGTCGCCGCCGGGGTTCCGACCGGGGTGATCGAGGCGGCACTGCCGGGCGACATCCCGGTCGTCCGGGTCATGTCCAACGTCCCGGTCCAGGTCGACGAGGCGATGAGCGCGGTCGCGCCCGGCCGCCATGCCGGCGCGGTGCACATCGCCACGGCAGAGGCCATCTTCGGCCACGTCGGCCGGGTGGTGCAGCTCGCGGAGGAGCACCTCGACGCGGTCACGGCGCTGTCGGGATCCGGCCCCGCCTATTTCTTCCTGCTCGCCGAGGCGATGATCGACGCCGGAATCCTGCTCGGACTGTCCCGCGACGTGTCGTCGGAGCTGGTGATCCAGACGATGGTGGGCAGCGCGAAGATGCTCCGCGACACCGGGCGCCACCCCGTCGAGCTGCGGGAGTCGGTCACGTCCCCGGGCGGAACGACCATCGCCGCCATCCGCGTCCTTGAACAGGAGCGGGTCCGGGCGGCGTTCCTCAACGCCATCGAGGCGGCGAAGCGCCGTTCGGAGGAGCTCGGCGGAGCTTGAGGCCGTGAGGTCAACCGCGGTCGCCAGCGTGTCGCCGCCCATGACTGGTGGCACGCGAACGAGATCGCCCCGGGATCGGATGGCGTCATGCCGTCGGTGTGCTCGGGAGGTCCGTCGCGGTGCGGGGCGGGCGCGCTCGTGACGCCGGCCTGCGTTGCAGGCGGAAGCCGGCCAGGTAGGGTGGCGGAGCAACGCCCCACCACAGATTCGGAGCGACCATGACCCGCACAGGCTCCGCAAGCACCCTCGTCGCCGAGTTCGACGGCCCCTGGCGCGACGACACGCCGGTGTTCGGTTGCTGCCGGAAGGCTGTCGCCGCCGCGCTGGACCACGTCGACCCAGTCGCGCTGCTCCCGCTGGATGCGACCGCGCGCGTCCGGGCGCTCCGAGACGCCGTCGAGCAGGAACTGCCCGGACACCTGAATGCACACCGGTGCTGCGCCGGGCACCTCGCCGACCTTGCGTTCGACCTGCCTGACCTGCTCAGCCCGGCCGACTCCGACTGAGCCCCGCAGTATCCCGACCGGGCGCCCTTTGGGCGCCTTTTTTCTTGCCCGGTTCGTGAGAAATCGACCCACTCGACTCCGATCCGTCACCGGAAGGTCACCTAGCGTCCGCTAGACCGCGCCGCCGGGCAGTACAATAGCGACGGATCCGGACATCGCAGCCGTCGGCCAACACGGTCGCTGTTCGAGCCATCCAGCAGTCAGGGGGAAGGATGCTCGCACCGGAGCTTGTCCGCCCGCAGTGGAGGGGCGGCCGGCGCCACGTCCGGAACGTCTTCAGGGTCGCGTTCTTCGCCGCCACCCTGTCGGCGCTGCTCCTGCAGGCCGGCCCAGGCCCTGCGGCCCTCGACCGCGGCACCGCCGAGGCCCGCCAGACGGGACGCGTCGCCGTGCCGGTCGTCGCAGATGCGCACGTCAGGGCCGACCGGCCGAGCGCCAACTCCGGATCTTCCGTGCGGCTGACGGTCGACGGTTCGCCGACGGTCGTCTCCTACCTGCGGGCGCACGTCCGGCGGCTGCCGGGCGCGGTCACGCGGGCGACGCTGCGGGTGTACTCCTCCAGAGCCCACCCCCGCGGCTTCACGGTCCGCGCGGTCGCCGACACCTCGTGGCGTGAGGAGAGGGTCACCTACGCGACCGCCCCAGCGCGGGGCAGCCGGCTCGGGTCGTCGGGTCCCGTCGCCGCAGGGACGTGGGTCACCGTCGACGTGACCCGCCACGTGACAGGGCTGGGGCGGTTCAGCTTCGCACTGACCGGCTCCGCTGACGCGTCGCTGAGCCTCCACAGCCGCGAGAGCGGCGGCAAGGCCCCCCAGCTCGTCATCTCCACGACGGCCGCGCCGGCCGTCGCCGCGGTCGGCGACATGGTGTGCGGCCCGAACAACGCCTACTTCGGGGACGGGTCGGGGCTGGACGGCAACTGCCAGCACGAAGCGGTGTCCGACCTGCTCGTTGACGGCGGCTACGCGGCCTTCCTGGCGCTCGGCGACACCCAGTACGAGGACGGGCAGCTGCACAACTTCCGGCGGATCTACGACCCCAGCTACGGTCGCGTGCGGTCAATCACGCGACCGGTCGTCGGCAACCACGAGTACCGCGACCCGGGCGCGGACGGCTACTTCGACTACTTCGGCAGCGCGGCCGGGAGCCGCAGCCGCGGCTACTACAGCTTCGACGTCGGCGACTGGCACCTCATCGCCCTCAACTCCAACTGCAGCAAGGTCGGCGGGTGCCACGCGACCTCGGCCCAGGCGAGATGGCTCCGGGCCGACCTCGCCGCCAACCCCGCCGACTGCACGCTCGCGTACATGCACGCCCCCCGCTTCAGCTCCGGCCGCCACGGCAGTACCCCGTACCTCGCGCCGCTGTACGAGATCCTCTACGACGCCGACGTCGACGTGCTGCTGAGCGGCCACGACCACAGCTACGAGCGCTTCGCGCCGCAGGACCCAGGCCAGCGGCACGACCCCGCCCGCGGAATCCGCCAGTTCGTCGTCGGCACCGGCGGGAAGGACCTGTACGGCTTCGAGACGGTCGAGCGCAACAGCGAGGCGCGCAACGACGACACCCACGGCGTGCTCGAGCTCACCCTCGGGGCCGACGCCTACTCGTGGCGGTTCGTCGCGGGGCCGGGTCGCGGCTTCAGCGACGACGGCAGCACGCGCTGCCACTGAGGCGCTCCGGGCGCGGGGCGCGGGAGCGGTCGTGCGGCGGCCGCCCGCGTAGCCTTGCGGCATGCCGAGCGCCCTCATCTGGTCCGACGACCACCTCCGCTACGACTTCGGACCCGATCACCCGCTGAAACCGATCCGGGTGGAGCTGACCGTCGACCTGATCCGCGCCTGCGGCCTCGACCGCGGCAGGGACGTGCGCACGCTGCCGCGCGCGCAGTTCGGCGAGGACGACGTGCTGCGCCTGCACACCGAGGACTACGTCGAGGCCGTCCGCACCCTGTCCGCGCGGCCCGACGGCCCGGGCGCCGCCCGTTACGGCCTGGGCCTGGGCGACAACCCCGTCTTCGCCGGGATGCACGAGGCCTCGCTGGAGGTCTGCGGAGCGTCCGTGGCCGCCGCGCAGGCCGTGTGGGAGGGCACCGTCGCCCACGCCTTCAACCCTGCGGGCGGCCTCCACCACGCGATGCCGGACCGCGCCTCCGGCTTCTGCATCTACGACGACCCCGCCGCTGCCGTCGAGTGGCTGCTGCGCCACGGCGCGCGGCGGGTCGCGTACGTGGACGTCGACACCCACCACGGTGACGGCGTCCAGGCGTTCTTCTACGACGACCCGCGCGTGCTCACCATCAGCCTCCACGAGTCCGGGCGCTACCTGTTCCCCGGCACCGGCTTCCCCGACGAGATCGGCGCCGGCGACGCGCTGGGGACGAGCCTCAACGTGCCGCTCCCGCCGGCGACCTGCGGCAGCGTCTACCTTGAGGCGTTCGACGCCGTCGTCCCGCCGGCCCTCGACGCGTTCGCCCCCGAGGTGCTGGTCACCCAGCTCGGCTGCGACACCCACGTGACCGACCCGCTGGCCCACCTCGCGCTCACGACCGACGACTACGAGGCGATCGCGCAGCGCCTCCACCGGCTCGCCCACCGCCACGCCTCCGGCCGCTGGGTCGCGACCGGCGGCGGGGGGTACCAGATCGCCACCGTCGTGCCGCGCGCCTGGACGATCTACTTCGCGGAGCTGTCCGGCGGCGAGCTGCCGCTCGAGGTCCCGTTCGAGTGGCTGCACCGCGCCGAGGAGGCGACGGGCGACAGGCCCCCGCCGGCGTTCCTGGACGGTCCGGTCCGGCTGTCCGGCGAGCGGCTCACCGCGCTGCGGGCGGAGGCGCGCGCCAGCGTCGAGGCGCTGAAGTGGGCCGCGTTCGACCACCTCGAGCGGCGCTCGTGAGCCGGACCGAGGCCGCCGCCACCACGGCGCTGCGCGACCACCTCGTCGCGAACCGGCTGGCCGGGGAGGTCGCGACCAGTCCCCGGAACACGGTCGGGAACTGCGGGCGACTCGTCGCCGGAGAGGAGCGCTACACGTTCGGGCTCTCGGACTGGCGCACCGCGACGCTGCTCGACGCGGTCGCCGCCGTCCGCGCGCTGTGCGGCGGTGATCCCGGCGGCACCCCAGACCAGGACGGCCCCGGGTGGATCGACCCTGACGGCGCGCTGCGCGCCATTCACCGCCACCGTGAACGGCTGTCGGCGCTCGCCGCGGCCGGCGGCGGGCGCGTGCTGTGCGCCACCGGGCATCCGACCGGCCTGCTCCCGCACTACGCCGCTCTCGCGCGCGCCCTGCAGAGCACAGGCAGCACGCTGCTCACGCCGCTCGACGATGACCGGTTCGAGATGGACGGCCGGGGGCGGCGGCTCGGTGTGCGCTTCCTCGACGGCGTCGCTTGCGTCTTCGACGGGGCCGCGCTCCTCCACACCCACCGCAGCGCGTTCATGGAGCGGATGCTCGACAGTCTCGGGGACGCCGGGCGCCCGGATCTCGTGCTCGCCGACCACGGCATGGCGGGAGCGGCCATCGAGCGCGGCCTGGCGACCCTGTCCATCGCCGACGTGAACGACCCCGCACTACCGCTCGCGCAGCTGCGGGGACGCACCGATGGGGTCCTGCCGATCGACGACAACCTCGCGCCGCGCCTGTTCGTCCCGGTCACCGCCGCGATGCTCGAGTGGGGTCCGCAGGCATACTGGGCGTGACCCGCCGCCGGGGGCGCTGCCCCTCGCGCGCCGCCGACCACAGCGCGGCGCTCCCTGCTCCGACTCGGAAGAATCGCCATGTCCAGCGTCACCGCTGCGCCCGACACCGCGCTGCTGCGCGAGACGGCCACCCGCCGCACGTTCGCGATCATCAGCCACCCCGACGCGGGCAAGACGACCCTGACCGAGAAGTTCCTGCTCTACGCCGGCGCCGTGCACGAGGCGGGGGCCGTGAAGTCGCGGAAGGTGGCTCGCGCCACGACCAGCGACTGGATGGAGCTCGAGCGGCAGCGCGGGATCTCGATCTCCTCGACCGTCCTGCACTTCGGCTACGAGGGGTGGCGCTTCAACCTGCTCGACACCCCCGGGCACGCCGACTTCAGCGAGGACACGTACCGGACCCTGTGCGCCGCCGACGCCGCCGTCATGGTCCTCGACCTCGCGAAGGGCCTGGAACCGCAGACCCTGAAGCTGTTCCGTGTCTGCCGCGACCGCGGTCTGCCGATCGTGACCTTCGTGAACAAGTGCGACCGGCCCGGGCTCCCGCCGCTCGGCATCCTCGACGAGATCCGTGAACGGATCGGTCTGGACCCGGTCCCAGTCACCTGGCCGGTCGCCGACGGCGCCGACTTCGCCGGGATCGTCGACCGCCGCACCGGCGAGCTCGTGCGGTTCTCCCGCGCCGACCACGGCGCAACGGTCGCCGCGGAGGAGCGCGAGCCGCTCGCGACCGCGGACCCGCGCGGGTGCCCGCCCGACCGCTGGCGGGCCGCCGTGGAGGAACTCGAGCTGCTCGACCTCGACCAGGGCGAACTCGACCGCGACGCCTTCCTCGCCGGCCGGCAGACGCCGGTGTTCTTCGGCAGCGCGCTCGCGAACTTCGGCGTGCGCCTCCTCCTGCGCGGGTTCGCCGAGCTCGCCCCCGCGCCGGGACCGCAGGCGGTGGAGGGCGGACCGGTGGCGCCGGCGCGCGAGCTCGACGAGCCGTTCAGCGCCCTGGTGTTCAAGGTGCAGGCGAACATGGATCCCCGCCATCGCGACCGCGTCGCATTCCTGCGTGTGTGCAGCGGGCGCTTCAGCCGCGGCATGACCGCGGTGCACGGCCGCACCGGGCGCCCGCTGCAGCTGAAGTACGCGCACCAGCTGTTCGCGCAGGACCGCGAGACGGTCGACGCGGCCGTGCCCGGTGACATCGTCGGCGTCGTGAACGCCACGGGCCTGCTGGTGGGCGACACCCTCTACGACGGCAAGCCGGTCGCGTTCCCGCCGATCCCCACCTTCGCGCCGGAGCGGTTCACGGTCGCCCGCAACCGCGACAGCAGCCGGTACAAGCAGTTCCGGCGGGGCCTGGCCCAGCTCGACGAGGAAGGGGTGGTGCACGTCCTGAGGCGCCCCGAGACGGGTGACCAGGAGCCGATCCTGGCCGGCGTGGGCCAGCTGCAGTTCGAGGTGGCCACCTACCGGATGGCCGCCGAGTTCGGCTGCGAGGTGACGCTCGTCGGAACGCCATGGCGGCTCGCGCGGGTGATCGACGCCGCGCACGCGCCGGCTCTGCGAGGGCAGCGGGACAGCGTCGTCGTCACCGACCGGGAGGGGAGGGTGCTCGTGCTCTTCACGTCACCGTACGCCCTGCGCTGGGCCGCCGAGGACCACCCCGAGGTGCGGTTCGCCGAGCTCGGCGTCGCCCGTCGCGAGGCCTGACCCGATGCCTCGGCATGCCCGGGGTCACACGGTGGGGTCGAGGAGGAGCTTGCCGACCGACCGGCGTGCCCGCAGGTCGGCGTGCGCCCGTGCAGCCTCACCGAGGGGATAGGTTCCGCCGACGACGGGCCGGAGCTCGCCGCCGGCGACGAGCTCCAGCAGCTCCGTCATCGGACCGCGCAGGAACCGGTCCGGATCGGCCATGCAGTGGGCCAGCCAGAACCCGATGACGCCGCGGCTGCGGCGCATGAGCTCGACCGGGTGGACGGCCGTCGGGGGCGTCCGGCTTGCCATGCCGTAGAAGACCAGGCGCCCGAACGGGGCGAGCGCCGCGAGGCTCGCGTCGGTCACCCCACCGCCGGTCATCTCCAGGACGACGTCCACCCTGCGGCCGCGGTTGGCCTCCGTCACGGCCTCCACGAAGCTGGCAGGGTGCGGGTCGATCGCGACGTCGGCACCGAGGTCGAGTGCCAGCCGGCGCTTGTCCGCCGTGGAAGCGGTCGCGATGACCCTGCCTGCGCCGAAGCGCCGTGCGAGCTGCACCGCGAGCGAGCCGACACCGCCCGCCGCCGCGTGCACCACGACCGACTCGCCGGCGGCCAGCCTGGCTGAGGTCCGCAGCAGGTGCCAGGCGGTCGTCCCCTGCAGGACCAGCGCCAGCGCCGCGCGGTCGTCGACGGAGTCGGGCACGTCGAAGGTCAGGCGCGGGTCTGCGACGGCCCGTTCGGCGTATCCACCGTGCTCCAGCAGCGCCACCACCCGCCGTCCGCCGGCGAGCCTGCCGGCGACCTCGGCACCCGGGACGAGGGGCAGCGTCGCCTTGGCGAGGTAGGAGTCCTCGGCCTGGTGGGTGTCCCCGTAGTTCACGCCGGCGCGTGCCACCTGGATCAGGTGCTGCCCGGACCCGGGCTCCGGCGCTGGCACGTCCGCGACCGTGAGGACCTCGGGACCGCCGAACTCGGTGATCAGGATCGCGCGCATGCCGGTCCTCCCTCTCGTCGTTACGTCGCCGTCCTCGTACCCTCACCCGCCCTGTGTCGACTCAGTCGGCGAATCCCGCCCTCAGTCGACACAGCCCGGGTTTCCCAGGGGACGGACTCCCCGGAGTGGCCTCGACGCGGGCCTGCCCGGCCGGCCAGCAGGCGGGGGGAATGCGGCTGGATACGATCGGACCGGGCTTTGCATCGGACCGGGCTTGACCTCGAAAGGACTTCGGACAAAGCGTCACAGGGATCAATCCGCCCCGTTATGACTACGGACCGGACCGCCAGCGCAACCTGGTCCTTGACGAACGGCCTCCGGAGCGTCATCATCACGCAGGGTAAGCGAACGAAGTTGTTGTGGCAGGAGCGTCACAGCACGGCCAAGAGACTGGTTTCTCGGCCGCTGGGCGTCTCCCTGATGCGCCACAGAGAAGTCCGGGGAAGGGCAGCGTGGCGGGAGCCCCACGTTGTGCAAGCGCCGCGTATCGGGAAGATCGCGGGCTGGCTCATGTGGGGAGTTGACGGTGGCGTGCCGCAACGACAGCGTTTTGCAGGAGAGGAAGTCAACAGATGGCACTGGGTCTTACCTCACAGGAGGGCGGCCATGACACCGCGTGGTCGCCGGAGGAACTGGCCGACGCCGTCGGGGTGAGCATCGAGTCGGACCGTCCCAAGAGCCTCCGACGGGTCCTGCTGACCCTTGACGCCGCCGCAGCGGCGCTCGCCTGGTTCGGTGTGCTCCTCGGCCCGGCGCTGATGGCCGGCGTGCCGCGGCGCATAATCGTCATGGCCGTCGCGGCGACCGCGGCGGTCCTCGTGACGATCGCCGTCATGGCGGGCCAGAAGCTCTATCTGGCGCGGATCTGCAGCGTGCGGGCGGTCGAGCTCCAGCGGACCAGCCGCGCGGTCGTCATGACCAGCGCCGGCGTCTACGCCGCGGGACGGGTCCTGGAGGTCCCGATCCACATCGAGGCCGCCGTCATGGGCGGGTTCGTCGCCTTCGTCCTGCTGGTGAGCGCCCGAACCTTCTTCCGCAGCTGGCTGGCGGCCCACCGCCGGGAGGGGCGGTACGCCCGTCCGATGGTGCTGATCGGCGCCAACCAGGACGCGGTCGACCTCTACCGGGTGATCGAGGACCACCCGGAGATGGGCTATCGCATCTCCGGCGTCGTCGCGCGGAAGGAGGACGCCGCCGCACTCGAGGTGCCGTGGCTCGGCGACATCGCCGAAGCCCCACACGTGGTGCACGCGTCAGGCGCCAACGGAGTGCTCGTGGTCGCGAGCGCCATGGCGACGTCGCAGCTCAACGAGGTCGTCCGCGATCTGCTGATGGCCGGCGTGCACGTGCACATGTCCAGCGGTCTGCAGGGCATCGCACATCACCGTCTGCGGGCGCTGCCCTTCGCCCACGAGCCGCTGTTCTACCTGGAGCGAGCCCATCTCGCTCGCTGGCAGGTGATGGTCAAGCGCACGCTGGACCTCGGCCTCGCGTCCGTCGCGGTCGTGCTGGTCCTCCCGATGCTCGCCGCGGCCGCTCTCGCGATCAAGCTCGAGGACGGCGGCCCGCTGCTGTTCCGGCAGAAGCGCGTGGGCCGCAACGGAGAGGCGTTCACGCTGTTCAAGCTGCGGACGATGGTGCCGGACGCCGAGCAGCAGCTCCAGGCGCTGCAGGAGCGCAACCAGCGGATGGGGCCGCTGTTCAAGCTGGCGGCGGACCCGCGCATCACGTCGGCCGGGCGGATCCTGCGCGCCACCAGCATCGATGAGCTGCCGCAGCTGTTCAACGTGCTCCAGGGGACGATGAGCCTCGTCGGGCCCCGACCGGCACTGCCGGAGGAGATGCAGCAGTTCGACGACCGGCTGCAGGCCCGGACCCAGGTGCCCCCGGGCATCACCGGGCTGTGGCAGGTGGAGGCCCGCGACAACCCCTCCTTCGGCGCGTACCGCCGGCTCGACCTCTTCTACGTCGAGAACTGGTCGGTCGGTCTTGACCTGGGCATTCTGCTTGCAACGGTCGGCGTCGTGCTGACGCGTGGCAGCCGCGCCCTGCGGCGTGCCGCGGGGCTCGGTGGTCAGTCCAGCGCCGCCGTCCTCGACTGAAGCGTGCTCGCCGGAGCCTGCAGAGGGCAGTCGCGGAGCGACCGCCTCGGACTTGCTGAAGCCGGCCCGCTGATCCTCGTCGTGTAGTCCTGCGCCTGGCCAACCGGCCGCGACCGCGCCCGTCCCGGTCGCGGCCGTTGCCGTCCTGGGGAAAGATCCGCTCAAGTCCTTCCACACGGTGTCCGAAACCTGTTGGGACGCAACGAATCCCCCCGACAACATGACGCCGCGGATCTTGGAAAGGCGGCCGTGACGGGGGCGAGGCGGAGTCCCAGACCCGCCCCGGCCCCAGCGATCACGGCCCTCCCGCCGCCGAGCACCAGCTCGCGGCCTCTCCGACCTCCACGGCCCAGCCCCTGTGGAGGTCCTTCCCATGTCTGTGTTCTTTCGCGTGTCCGCAAAGTCCAGGGCCCTGTTCACGCTCCTGGCGCTGCTGCTCCTCACCGCCGTCACCTCGACGATGCTCCCTGCGCAAGACGCATCCGCGGCCGACGCGTTCGACCCGATCGCTCAGTTCCCGGCCCGAGAAGCCTCCGGCGTCGTCGCCAGCCGCCAGTACCCCGGGGTCTTCTGGGCTCAGCTGGACTCGGGGCCCGGACTCCGCAACGTGCTCTACGCATTCAAGATGTCCGCGGGCCGGCTGGTCGACCTCGCCCCTGGCGTGAAGTTCCGAGTCGTCCCCCTTCCGGGCGCATCGAACCGGGACTGGGAGGACATCGCGATCGACGACGCCGGCTACCTGTGGCTCGGCGACATCGGCAACAACTCGTGCAAGCGCAACAACCTCGCGGTCCACAAGATCCGCGAGCCCAACCCCTACGCAGGTGGGGCGGCGCAGATCGTGGCGACCTACCCCTTCCGCTGGCCGGACCCCATGCGGGGTTGCACGGGCTACAACGCCGAGGCGCTGTTCGTCAACGACGGTATCCCCTACATCATCTCGAAGAAGGGCAACGCCGGCCTGTACCGGTTCACGACCTTCTCGACCGGCTCGGTGAACACGCTGCGCCGGGTCGGCACCGTGGCGCCGCCGTCCGGCGGGTGGGACAAGCGGCTCGTGACGGGTGCCGACCTGTCCCGTGACCACACGCGGATCGTCGTGGCCACGGCCGCCCACAACATGTACGTCTACACCGCCTCACGCCCCGGGCTCTCCGGTGACGCGCTGCTGATGGACATCCTCGGCAGGACTCCGAGCCACCGGCGGCAGTACCGGCGCGACGGTGGCAACGAGCAGGTGGAGGGAGCCGCGTTCGTCGGCGCCAGCCACGACGTGCTGCTGTTGAGCGAGGGTCGGTCCATGCGCTTCTTCCCCGACTGGTTCACCGAAGGGCTGTCCGGAGCAGGCACCGCGCCGCAGCCGACGCCCGCGCCGACGCCGACCCCCGCACCGACGCCGACGCCCGCACCGACGCCGACGCC
>JACCXR010000401.1 GCA_013696915.1 Euzebyaceae bacterium | reverse complement strand
AGAGCCCGCCTCGCCTCATCCTCCGCCCAGCCGATCGACGGCCCGCTGACGTGCGATGAGAAGCCGAGGCGTTCGATTCGCGCCTGGAAGTCCTCGCCGGTCGCGAACGCGACCTCGTGCCCCTTGTGGCGGAGCGCCGACGCCAGCGGCATGACGGGGTAGACGTGCCCGTAGGTTCCCTTATGACGCTTGAAGGCGTGTGGATGTGGGCTCTTGCCGTCGCCTCCACGGCGGTCACCCTGCTCAGTGTGCGCGCCATGCTCGGAGTTCGCTGAGCTGAGGAGCGCTGCTTTACGTACAGCCTTTACGTACAGCAGCAGGCCGCCCTACAGGCCGAGCGCCCTGGCGATGATGACCTTCTGGACCTCGCTGGCGCCCTCGACGACGCGCAGCATGCGCAGGTGGCGGAGCACCGCCTCGATCGGGCCCTCGCGCAGCAGCCCCTGGCCGCCGAAGACCTGGAGGCAGCGGTCGGCGATGCGGTAGGCGCGGTCGGTGTTGAAGTACTTCACGATCGAGCTGTCGGCCACCGCCTCCTCGCCGGCGTCGACCTGCCAGGCGAGGTGGTAGGTCAGCCAGCGCATCGCCTCGATCTCGACCTTCGACTCGGCGAGCGGGAAGCTGACGCCCTGGAAGGCGCTCAGGGGCTTCCCGAACGCGGTCCTCGCGCGGGTGTGCGCGACGGCCTGGTCCAGGCACCACTCGGCCATCCCCAGGCACTGGGCGCCGATGTAGGCGCGACCCGCGTTCAGGAAGCGCATCGCCGAGTAGAACCCGCCGCCGACCTCCCCGATCACATGGTCGGCGGGGATCCTGCTGCCCTCGAAGACGAGCTCCACCGGGTGGGTGTCCGCATGGGTGTGCTGCGTCCTGCCGACCCGGTAGGACGCCCGGGGAACGACGAAGGCGGTGATCCCGCCGCGCGCACGCTTGGCGGGATCGGTGACGGCGAACACCACGGCGAAGTCGGCGCGCCCGCCGTTCGTGATGTAGTGCTTCGTCCCGTCGATCACCCACGAGTCGCCGTCGCGTACGGCGCGCGTGGAGATCGCCTGCGCGTCCGAGCCCGCCTCCGGCTCGGTGAGGGCGAAGCACATCGTCTGCTCGCCCGTCATCAGCGGGTGGAGGTAGCGGTCGTAGAGGTGCGGCGGGAGTTCGAGGAGCAGCGGCGTCGGAGCCTCGGGGTTCGGGGGCCCCAGCGCCCAGGCCGCCAGGCGCAGGCCGCTGCGGGCGGCGTCCTCGACGAGCAGCGTCATCCCCAGGCTCGGCAGGCCCCACCCGCCGACGTCCTCGGGCAGATGGGCGGCGTAGAAGCCCTCGGCGCACGAGCGCCGCCTGACCGCAAGACCGGCTGCACGCAGCCCGTCGTCGCCGTCCCCGCCGCTCCGGCGATGCTGGGCGAGGCGCACCTCGACCGGGCGGACCTCACGCTCGAGGAACTGCGCGAACGAGGCCCGCAGCGCGGTGAGCTCGTCGGGGACCCTGAAGTCCATCGCTCCTCCCGGGGCGGGGAAACGGCGGACAGTAGCATGCGCCCCCGGAATCGCCAGAGCTCAGCGTCAGGATGTTCAGGTGCCCGCCGAAGGCCCCGCCACGCCGCGTCACAGCGCCACGATCATCGTGCTGCGCGACGGCCCCGAGACGCCCGAGGCGCTCCTGCTCCGGCGGCACGGCCGCAGCGGGTTCGCGGCGGACGCCTGGGTGTTCCCGGGCGGCGTCGTCGAGGACGGCGACCGCACGCTCGACCCGCAGCTGTGGACCGGCATCGACCCGGCGGCTCTGCAGGACCGGTTCCGGCTGTCCGCCGACCTCGTGCTCGGCATGCACGTCGCGGCGGTCCGCGAGACGTTCGAGGAGGCCGGCCTGCTGCTCGCCGCCCGCGCCGACGGCACTACCGTCGACCTCGCCGACCCCGGCGTGCAGCGCATGCGTCGCGTGCCGGGCGGCGGGGACCGTGCCGGTGAGCGCGCGTCCGCGGCCGGCTTCGCGGCGTGGTTGGCCGAGGAACGGCTCGTCCTCGACCTGGCGCGCCTCACGTACTGGAGCCGCTGGGTGACCCCGGCGCAGGAGCCGCGACGCTACGACACCTGCTTCTTCGTCGCCCGCGCCCCCGAGGGGCAGATCCCCGTCCACGACAGCGTCGAGACGACCGGGCAACGCTGGGTGAGCGCGCGGGACGCCCTCTCGGCGAATGATCTCCCGCTCATCTATCCGACACGCAAGAACCTCGAGGAACTGGCCCGCCTGGCCGACGTCGACGCCGTCGTCGCCCACGCCGAGGCCCGGAAAGAGGTCCGCAACGTCCAGCCGCACGTGGAACTCGACGCGCAGGGGCGTCCTGCGCGGATCCTGCATCCCGACGAGGCGGCGTTCCCGCGCCACCTCTACCAGCCCGCGCGGTGAACCTCTCGGCGACGGACCTCGACGAGGTCACGGCGGTCGTGCTCGCGCCCAACCCCTCGCCGATGACGCTGGAGGGGACGAACACCTACCTGCTGGGCTCGGCGGGCGTCGGTGAGGTGGTCGTCGTCGATCCCGGGCCCGACCTCGGGGCGCACCGGTCGGCCGTCGAGGCGGCGCTCGCCGACCGCGACGCGGCGGTCGCTGCGGTCGTGCTCACCCACCACCACGCCGACCACGCCGCGGCGGCGGGCTGGGCCCGCCAGTGGGGCGCCACCCTGCACGCGTTCACCCCCGCACTGGTGCCGCGCGACGCCGAGGCGCTGCTCGACGGCGCCGTCCTCCGGCGCGCGGGCCTGGCGATCGAGGCGGTGCACACCCCCGGGCACTCCAGCGACCATCTGTGCCTGCGCGTGCCGGCCACCGACGTCGTCCTCTCGGGGGATCACGTGCTGGGGCGCGGGTCGACGGTCGTGGCCTGGCCCGACGGCGACATGGCGGACTATCTGGCCTCGCTGCGACGTCTGGCCGAACTCGGCGCCACCGCCCTCTACCCCGGCCACGGACCGGTAGTGGACGACCCCGATGCGGTGGTCGCCACCTACCTCGCGCACCGGCGGGAGCGCGAGGGCCAGGTGCTCGCCGCGCTCGCCGCGGGGGACGTCACCCCCACCGAGATCGTGCTGCGGGTGTACGCCGACGAAGACCCGGCGCTCCACCCCGCCGCCGAGCGCAGCGTCCGCGCGAACCTGGAGAAGCTCATGGCGGAGGGGCGGGTGCGGCGGTCCGGCGACCCCGATGGGCAGGAGGTCGGGCTTGTCTGACCCCGGCCGGTCCTCGCCGGGCCCGGGCGGCGTCGTCATCGGCGTCGTGGCCGGCCTGCTGGTCGTGCTGCTGATCGTGCTCCTGCTGCTGCTGAACGGCCGCCGCGACGACCGGCCCCTTGCCCAGCCGCCGCCCCCCCCCACGATCGTCCCGCTCCCGACGCAGCCGCCGCCTCCCCCGGATCCGCCCCCGCCGAGCGCGCCCCCGCCGAGCGCGCCCGCACCGACGACCCCCGGCC
>JACCXR010000385.1 GCA_013696915.1 Euzebyaceae bacterium | reverse complement strand
CCCCGATCTCGCCCGAGCCCCCGCAGCCGGGCTTGGCCCAGCTCAAGGCGCTCGTGGCGCCGATCCGGGCGACCGGGCTGCAGGTGGAGGTCGACGTCGCCGGCGACCCCGTGGCGCTCCCGACGGCGCTCGACCTCACGGTCTACCGGATCGTGCAGGAGGCCCTGACCAACACGCTCAAGCACAGCGGGGCGACGAGCGCGGATGTGCGGCTCACGTACAAGTCATCGACCCTGCTGATCGATGTCGTGGACGACGGGACGCCACGGCCCGCCGGCGACCGCACCGGCCACGGGCTGGTGGGCATCGGCGAGCGGGCCGCGCTCTTCGGCGGCACCGTCACCGCCGGCGCCGCCGAGGGCGGGGGCTGGCGCGTCCAGGCCGAGCTCCCCCTGCCGGCCCGGGCGGTCAGGCACGGCCTGGCGAAGGCATCCCCGACCGCATGATCCGCGTCCTGATCGCCGACGACCAAGCCCTCGTCCGCGGCGGCCTCCAGATGATCCTCTCGGTGCAGCCCGACATCGAGGTCGTGGGCATGGCCGACGACGGCGCACAGGCCGTGACCCTGGCGCGGGAGCTTGCTCCCGACGTCGTGCTGATGGACGTGCGCATGCCGGTGATGGACGGCCTGGAGGCGGCCCGGCGGATCCTGTCCGCCGCCGCGGACCAGACCAAGGTCGTCATGCTCACCACCTTCGACCTCGACGAGTACGTGTACGACGCCCTCGTCGCCGGCGCGTCGGGTTTCCTGCTGAAGGAGACCCGACCGGAGACCCTCGCCGACGCGGTCCGGACGGTCGTCGGCGGTGAGGCGCTCCTGGCACCCGCCGTGCTGCGCAGGCTGGTCGACCAGCACACGACGGCGGCGGCCCCCGCCCAGCCCGAGCGGCTCGCCCCCCTCACCCAGAGGGAGCTCGAGGTCCTGCGGCTGATCGGTCGCGGGTCGAGCAACCAGGAGATCTCGGAGTCGCTGTGGATCACCGAACCCACCGTGAAGACCCACATCACCCGCATCTTCCGCAAGCTCGACCTGCGCGACCGCGCCCAGGCCGTCGTGCTCACCTACGAGACCGGTCTCGTCCGGGCAGGTGAGGTCGCCTGAGAGATCGCCTGGAGCGCGCTTCCCACCCTGACGCCCGGCCCTCGAGGCCGCCTCGGGCCGCTGTGCAACACGGATGCCCTCGCCTGCGTCCTCAACCGTGAGGACGCAACCGACAGGCGAAGGAGTCGATGATGAGCACGGAACCCACATCGGGGGCCGACGGCCCGGCCACGACGCCGATCGATCCGGCGAGCCTTCGCGAGGACGTGGTCGCTGCAGCGGGATCGTGGCGGTGCCGGTAGGTGGGGACGTCGTTGCTGTCCTCGGGCAGCTCCTGCGGGCGCGGTTCTGCTCTACGGCCGTGCGGGTGTTGGGGACCGACGAAGCGCAACCCCATCGTCGCAGCGGGGCCCAGCCGATGGGCGGTCCGAACGGTAGTGGAAGATGGCGCATCGGCAGAGGAGTCCACCAGCGGCCCTCGACCGCTCTGGGGCCGATAGCGGCCAACCGCGTCATCACCTCATCGTTGGACAGATGCGAGCGCTCACGCACTTGCACCTCGTTGAGTCCGTCGACCCAGTGGTGCGCACCGATCTGCTTGTTAAGCGGCAGACCGCGACGGAGCTGGTGGAGGAACTCTCGCACCGAGGCTGAGAACCTGATCCACGGCTGGGACGTCGCTCCCACCACCGGCGGCGACAAGACCCTCGACCCCGAACTGATGGCCGCCGGCGCGGCCTTCTTCGACCAGGCCGAGGACGTCCACCGCCAGGCCGGATTCATCGCCCCGCGCACGCCGGTCCCCGACGGCACCGACCCCGCAGACGACGCTGCTGACCCGCTTGGGTCGTGGTCTGTGATGGCACCCGGCCGCGGCCGGACGTCTGCAGGCGGTGTCGACACGATCGTGGTCGGCGCCGGGTCCGCGGCTGCGTTCTGGCCGCCCGCCTCAGCCAGGACCCGGGGCGAAAGATCCTGTTGCGGGAGGCCAGACCGGACTACCCGACCCGCCGGGCGCTGCCTCCCGAGATCGCCGACGGCACCACCGTCGCCGAGACCCACGACTGGGGGTCATACAACGAACCGCAATCGAGAGGCGACATCTC
>JACCXR010000364.1 GCA_013696915.1 Euzebyaceae bacterium | reverse complement strand
CCCCGATGCTACCGGGCGGCCCGGCCGGCGTCAGCCGCCGGTCACCCTCACGGTGTACCGCGTGGAGCCGCGCTTCACCTTGACCGCGATGCTCCCGATCGAGGTGCGGCCCGCATCGAGGGTGATGCGCCTCGGCCCGACGCGTCCGCCGCGGCCGCGGCTGTTGTCGTGGGCGATTGTGCGGCCACGGGCGTCCTTGATGAACAGGTTGACGACCGCGCGGGGGTCGTCCCACTCGAGCGTGATCGTGACCCGACCGGAGTTCGCCTCGTGCGGGAAGCGCTGCCACGAGCCCCGTGACGCGCTGCCCGAACCGCGGTAGACCCCGTCGGGGGAGCCCCGGCCGCGGGGCGGGGCGCTCCCGTAGAACCGGGTCGGGAAGTAGAGCAGCTTGCCGCTCTCGCTGAGCAGCAGGGTGTCGTAGCCCGCGCCCGCGAACGCCGCGCCCTCCACCTGCTCGTTCCCGCCGTCGCGCCGGTACTGCTGCGAGTGGGCCGGCGGGCGCGAGACAAGGTCGGCCACCAGTGCGGCGCCGGACAGCCCGCCCCCGCCGCCGGCGTAGACCAACAGGTCGTGGGCGGCGGTCGCCACCAGCAGCCGGCGGCCGTCGCGGGAGACATCGGCCGCCGTGATGAGCTTGTTGAAGCCGCCCGGCGGCTCGGTCACGTCCGCGACCCGGCGCAGCGTCACGGTGGAGCCGTCCGACAGGCCGGGGAACGCGTAGATGCCCGGCCGGCGGTTCTTCGAGATCAGGTAGGGCGAGCCGTCGACGACGACGAGCGCCTCGGAGTTCATCCCGCTGCACCCGCGGCGGCCGCGACCTCCGGCGCCCCCCAGCGACGAGTCGGGCCAGCGGAACGGGTAGCTGGCGGCCACGTCGGCCCGGGACGCGGTGAACGGGTTCGGTTCCCGGACCTTGTGCACGACCGCGCTGCGGCGGTTGCAGCCGTTGTCGCCGATGTAGCCGATCCACAGGAAGCCCCGGTCGTCGGCGGCGATGTCCTCCCAGTCGTGGTTGGGGACCGGGACGCTGACCCGCCGGAACGCCGACCCCGGCACCAGGTCCACCAGTCGCCCGTCGACCATTTTGAACGCGTACAGCGCGTTGCGGGCACCAGCGGTGGTTGGCCTTGCCCTCCACGGTCTGGAACACCTTCCAGCTGGTCTCGTCGACGTGCACGTGGCCCGCGGCCGGCGTTGCGGGCACGCACCGCGGCGTCCAACGGGGCCAGCAGCGCCGAGGCCGCCCGCAACGCCCCGACCAGGGTGCCCTCGGCGACGTCGAGCCCGTCGTTGGCCAACGCCGCGACGATCCGGCACAACGGCCGGCCCGACACGTACTTGTCGACCAGCAGCCGTGCGAGGAACCCCGCGGTGAACAGCCCCTTGCCGATCGGCTTGGGCGGCACCGGCGCGGTCAGCACACCCGGCACCGCGCAGCGACACGTCCGCCGGTAGCGGCGCCGGCGGTGCACGATCCGCACGATGCGCACCCGCCAGTCGATCTGCTCGCTGGTCTCCTCCCCAAACGGCGCGTACGCCGTCCCGCAGCAGCCGCACACCCGCTGGTCCTCGGCGACGTCGTGGACCTCCTCGACGGTGTCCAGATGCGAGTAGTCGCCTCGGCGGTGCCCGCGACCGCCTCGCTGCTGCCCGCGGCGACGCCGCCCACCGCCGCCGCCGGTGCCGGCGGGCTCGCCATCGGCCGGCGCCGCCGCCGCAGGCCCGCCCGGCTCGGTCTTGTCTTTCTTGTCCCGCTTCTCCGAGGAGTCGCCGAACAGCAGCCTGGTCAGCGTCACCATCTTCTCCGACAGCGCAGCGACCTGCCCGCGCAACGCGGTGTTGTCCTCGGCCAGCCGCCCCGCCTCGGCTTTCCAGCGCTGCGCCTCCGCCCGCCAGCGACCGCCTCGTTGTCCCCACGCTCGGCCATCACCGTGAGCAAACACGATTGAACGGCCTGTCCAGCACCCCCGACAGGCCCCAGTCGTCCCGCCCCGAACATACGGGTTCACCGGAACCTACGGGTTCACCGAATACTTACGAGACCATAAAGTCGCGGCGTTCTCCTGGCTCCCCGGGCGCGGGTCCGACTACGGTCGCGGCCCGGAACCCGTGCGAGGAGCAATCAAATCATGCGTCGTACCGTCGCGTTCGTCCTGGCGATGCTGGTCCTTTCCACCGCGCCGGCGGCGGCGCAGGTGC
>JACCXR010000329.1 GCA_013696915.1 Euzebyaceae bacterium | reverse complement strand
GGGCAACGGGCCGTTCCGCGCGGGGGAGCCCTGGGTCCACGACCAGTTCATCAGGGCGGACGCCTTCGAAGGCTGGCGCAACGGCTCGGTGCCGCCGGCCATCGACGAGGTGATCTTCCGGATCTCGGACCCGGACACCGGGTACCTGGCGTTCCAGCAGGGCCGCCGCGACTTCGCGACCGTGCCGCCCGGGGCGCTGGCGTCCGCGCTGGAGGACTTTCCGCCGACCGCCCGTGGCGGCTACCGCGGACCGGGGGTGCTCCTCGGCTCCGTGCCGGTGCTGTACTTCCTCGGGTTCAACGTCACGGAGTCGCCGTTCGACAAGCCCGAGGTGCGCCGGGCGGTGAGCATGGCCGTCAACCGGCAGGCGCTCCAGGAGGACAACCTGGAGGGGAACGTCCTGGCGGCGCGGGCTGCCGTCCCGCCGCCCATCCCGGGCGCCCGCCCGAACACCTGCCCGGCGTGCGCCTACGACCCGGCACAGGCGCGCCGCATCTTCACCGAGCACGGCGTCTCGACCGTGACGCTCTGGTTCAACCGCGGCGGGGGCCACGAGGACATCGCCCAGCAGGTGCGGGGCAACCTCGCGGGCGTGGGGGTGACCGTCCGGTTCCGCAGCGAACCCGTCAACGGCACGTTCTCCGACTACCTCGACGTGCTGGCGTCCGGCGAGGCCGGCCTTTTCCGGTTCGGGTGGGCGCCGGAGAACGCGACCCTGCACGAGGCCCTCGTCCCGCTGTTCCATTCCCGCTCCACCCCGGGGGCCGGCGGCCAGAACTTCATGCGCTACGCCGACGCCGAGGTGGACGCCCTCCTCGACGCCGCCGACGCCACGCACGGAGCGGCCGACCGCACGCGGCGGTACCAGCAGGCCGAGGACATCGCGCTCGGCCGCGACCAGGTGATCGTCCCGCTGTTCACCTACCGCCACCGCGCCGTCGCCGGCGAGCGTGCGCAGAACCTCGTCTACAACCCGTTCGGCCTGCTGAACCTCGAGGAGATCGTCCTCACCGAGCCGGAGTAGCCCGCCGGCAGCAGTCCCCATGGGCGGTCGCTGATGCGACCGCCACCATCGAGGTCGTGAGCATCGCCTCGGACGAGCCTCGGCGATTCACATCTAGCTCGTGACGACCTCGCGGATCTCGGCGAAGTGGCAGGCCGAGGGGTGGCCGTGGCCGAAGCGGTCGATGAGGGCCGGGTCCTCCTCGGCGCAGATGTCCTCAGCCTTCCAGCAGCGCGTGCGGAAGCGGCAGCCCGAGGGCGGGTTGGCGGGGCTCGGCACGTCGCCCTCGAGCACGATGCGGTCCCGGCCGGCCTCGATGTCGGGGTCGGGGATGGGCACGGCCGACAGCAGCGCCTGGGTGTAGGGGTGGGTCGGCCGTTCGTAGATGTCCTTCTCGTCGCCGATCTCGACGATCCGTCCGAGGTACATGACGGCGACGCGGTCGGAGATGTGGCGGACGACCGACAGGTCGTGGGCGATGAACACGAACGCGATCCCGAACTCGTCCTGGATCTCCTCGAGCAGGTTCATGACCTGCGCCTGGACCGACACGTCGAGCGCGGACACCGGCTCGTCGCAGATGATCACGTCGGGATTGAGCGTGAGCGCGCGGGCGATGCCGATGCGCTGCCGCTGGCCGCCCGAGAACTGGTGCGGGTAGCGGTTGCGGTCGTCGGGGTTCAGCCCAACCCGCCGCAGGAGGTCGGAAACGCGGGCGTCGCGCTGGTCTTTCGGCACGACGTCGGAGTGGATCTCCCACGGCTCGGTGATGATGTCCCCGACGGTCATGCGGGGGTTCAGTGACGCGTAGGGGTCCTGGAAGACGATCTGGATGTCGCGGCGCAGGGCGCGCAGCTCGCGCTTGCCGAGGGCGAAGATGTCCTTGCCCTGGAAGTAGGCGTGGCCGGCGGTCGGCTCCTCCAGTCGCAGCAGCGTCTTGGCGACGGTCGACTTCCCGCAGCCGGATTCGCCGACGAGGCCGAGCGTCTCGCCGCGCCGGAGTTCGAAGCTGATCCCGTCGACCGCCTGTACGGCGCCGATCTGCTTGCGGAACACGATCCCCTGCGTGAGCGGGAAGTGCTTCACGAGCCCTTCGACGCGCAGCAGCGGCTCACCGTCGGTCCGGGGCCGGCCGTTGAGGTCAGTTGCCACCGGCGAGCACCTCCTCCCAGAAGTGGCACGCGCTCTGGCGGCGCGGGGCGACGTCGTAGAGCGGCGGGTGGTCGGTCGTGCAGACCTCGCGGGCGTAGGGGCACCGCGGATGGAAGGGGCATCCTGGAGGGATGTTCGCCAGGCTCGGCGGCGCACCCTTGATCGGGTGCAACTGCCCCCCCTTCTGGTCCAGACGGGGGATCGAGGCCATCAAGCCCTCGCTGTACGGGTGCGCGGTGTTGTGGTAGATGTCACGGACCGGGCCCCGTTCCACGACCTTGCCGGCGTACATCACGCAGACCTTGTCGGCGACGTCCGCGACCACGCCGAGGTCGTGGGTGATGAGGATGAGGCCCATCCCCGTCTCCTCCTGCAGCGTGGAGAGCAGGTCCATGATCTGGGCCTGGACGGTGACGTCGAGGGCGGTGGTCGGCTCGTCGGCGATGATGATGTCGGGGTCCAGCGCCAGTGCCATGGCGATCATGACCCGCTGGCGCATGCCGCCGGAGAACTGGTGCGGGTAGTCCTTGACCCGTTCCTTCGCCGAGGGGATCCGCACCCGGTCCATCAGCTCCGCGGCCTTCGCGTAGCCGACCTTGCGCGACGAGCCGCGGTGGACGCGGTACATCTCGGCGATCTGCCAGCCGACGGAGTACACAGGGTTCAGGGCCGTGAGCGCGTCCTGGAAGATCATCGCGATCTGCTGACCGCGCACGGCGCGCCGCTCAGACTCCGCCATCGTGAGCAGATCCTCGCCGCGGTAGCGGATCTCGCCCTGTGTGACGTAGCCGGGGGGGGTGTCGATGATGCCCATGACCGCCTGCGCGGAGACGCTCTTGCCAGAGCCGGACTCGCCGAGGATCGCGAGCGTCTCCCGCTCGTGGAGCGTGTAGCTGATACCGTTGACCGCGTTCACGACGCCCCGGCGGGTGCGGAACTCGACGTGGAGGTCGGAGACCTCGAGCAGCAGGTCCCCGGTGCCGGGGGTCGCCGGCATCGCCTCCGGGCGGGCGGCGGTGGTCATCAGCGCAGCTTCGGGTCGAGGGCGTCGCGCAGGGCGTCGCCGAGGAGGATGAAGCTGAAGACGGTGATGCTGAGGAACAGCGCCGGGAAGAGCAACAGGTGCGGGTCCTGGAGGATGCGGTTCTGGGACACGCTGATCATCAGCCCCCACGAGATCGCCGGCAGCTGCAGGCCCACGCCCAGGAAGGACAGGGCGGCCTCCGAGGCGATGACGATGCCGACCGTGATGGTCGCGTAGACGATCACCGGCGCGATCGCGTTCGGCAGGATGTGCCGCCGCAGGATCCGCACGTCGCTGGCGCCGAGCGCCCGGGCCGCGTCGACGTACTCGACCTCCTTCGTCCCCAGCACCGACGAGCGCATCAGGCGCATCATCACCGGCCAGTAGAAGACGATCAGGACGAACGCGACCTGGAAGAGCCCCCGCTGGTTGAACACGCTGAGGATGACGATGGCGCCGAGGATGGCGGGGATCGCGAACCAGACGTCGGCGGCGCGGGCGAGGAGGGTGTCGGCGAACCCCCCGTAGAAGCCGGCGATGCAGCCGAGCACGATCGCGATCAGCAGCGCCACGCCGACGACGAGCACGCCGATCGTGATCGACGTCCGCGCGCCGTAGACCACCAGGGTGTAGTAGTCGCAGCCCTGGATGTCGAAGCCGAAGGGATGTCCCGCCTGGGGCCGGCCCACGGTGTTCGCGAGGTTGCAGGCTCTCGGGCTCTGGTTCGTGAACAGCCCCGGCGCGGCGGCGATCACCACCATGAGGAGCAGCATCAGCGCCGAGATCACGAAGAGGGGGTTGCGGCGCAACTCCTTCCACGCGTCGCTCCACAGGCTGGCCGAGCGCCCGGAGACCGCACCGCCGGTGGCCGCGGTGCCGACCGACTCCGCGCCCTCGGACAGGCCGCTCTCGGCGTGCGGCGTCGCGTCGCGATGCGGCTGCTCGTCGATCCGCTCCCCGTAGGGGTCGCCGTCGGCGGGGACGGCCGGGTCGGCCTTGATGTCCTTACTCATAGCGGATCCTCGGGTCAAGGAATGCGTAGAGGATGTCGACGAGCAGGGTAGAGAAGATGAAGATCATCACGAGCGCGGTGACGATGCCGACGACGATCGTGCCCTCCTGGCCGCGGACGGCGACGAAGACCTCGCGGCCGATGCCGGGGATGTTGAAGATGCCCTCCGTGATGATCGCGCCGCCCATGAGGGCGCCGAGGTCGACGCCGAGGAAGGTCACGACCGGGATCAGCGAGTTGCGCAGCGCGTGCCGGCCGACCACCCGCCGGCGGGGCATGCCCTTGGCCGTGGCGGTCCGCACGTAGTCGGCGCGGAGATTCTCGACCAGGCTCGTGCGCGTCAGCCTGGCCGCGTAGGCCAGCGAGACCGAGCCCAGCACCATGGCGGGCAGCACGTAGCTGACCCAACCCTCGCGCAGGCCCGCCACCGGCAGGAGCCCGAAGCGCACGCCGAGCACGAGCTGGGCGACGAAGCCGAGCACGAAGATCGGGATGGAGATGACGAAGGTCGTCGAGACCAGGACGAGGTTGTCGAGGAACGATCCCCGCCGCAAGCCCGCCAAGAGGCCGGCCAGCAGGCCGATCACCACCTCGATGGCGAAGGCGAGCAGTCCCAGCCGGATCGTGACGGGGAAGCGCTGCCTGAGGATCTCCGAGACCTCGCGGCCCCGGAAGCTCTGACCGAAGTCGCCTCGGAACAAGCCCGCGATGTACTTGGCGTACTGGACGGGCAGGGGGTCGTCGAGGTTGAACTCGTCCCGCAGCGCCTCGATCGTCGACGCGGGCAGCGGCCGGTCGCCGGCGAGCGCCCTGATCGGGTCCCCCGGGATCGAGTAGACCGCGGCGTAGATCAGGAACGTCGCCCCGAAGAAGACCGGGATGATCTGCAGCAGGCGTCGGGCGAGATAGCGGGCCACCGGCGAACCCCTCCTTCACGCTCCAGCGACGGGGCGGCCGACCGGATCGGCCGGCCGCCCCGCGCAACTGGCGGGAGGGTACTCCTACTGCACGACCTGCACCTCGGAGATGCGCACGCGCTCGAACGTGTCAACGATGACGTTGGTCACGTTCTCGCTGTGGACCGTGAACGAGTCACGGAAGAACAGCGGGACCACGGGCAGCTCGTCGAGCAGGATGTCCTCGGCCTGCTGGTAGAGGCTGACCGCCTCCTCCTGGTCCTCGGCGGCGTTGCCCTCCAGGACGAGCGCCTCGAACTCGGGGTTGGAGTAGCGGCCGCGGTTGGAGTCGGCCTCGGTGAAGAACAGCGGCTGCAGGTAGTTCTGCGGGCTCGGGTAGTCCATGCCCCAGCCGAGGCGGAACGGGCCGGTGTAGCCGTTGGCGTCGCCGATGCCGAGGTACTCGGCGAACTCCTGGCTCTGGAACTCGATCTGCTGGATGCCGAGGTTCTGCCGCAGCTGGTTCGCGACGGCCTCCATCCACAGCTCGTGGCCGGCGCCGCTGTTGAACCAGAGGACCAGCGGCTCCTGGACGCCGCCGGCGGCCTCGTACAGCTGGGCGGCCCGTTCCGGGTCGTAGCCGCAGAACTCGCACAGCTCCTCGCGGTGACCCGGCACCACGGGCGGGATGATCCGCTCGGCGGGACGGCTGTTCGTCAGGATCGCGTCGGTGATCGCCTGGCGGTCGATCGCGAGCGAGATCGCGCGCCGCAGGTCGACGTTCTGCCACTGCTCCTGGTAGAGCGGGAAGCCGATGTAGGTGAACGTCGAGCTCTCGGTCCGCAGGAATGCGTCCCCGAACTCGGTCTCGGCGGCCTGGGCCTGCTCCGGCGGGACCCCCTGGAGGATGTCCAGATTGCCGGCCTGCATGTCGGTGTAGGCGGTGTTGATCTCGGAGTAGATGCGGAACTCGACGCTGTCGGCGTTGCCGGCGTCCTCGCCCGTGTAGTCGGGGAAGCGCTCGACCCGGACGTACTGGTCGTGGGCCCACGGCTCGCTCATCATGTACGGGCCGTTGCCGATCGGGTTCTCGTTGTAGCCGTCCGGGTCGGAGGCGGCCTCCGCCGGCATCGGGAAGAACGCCGGGTACCCCAGGCGCAGCGGCCACGCGCTGAACGGCTCCTTCAAGGCCACCGTGAACGTGGTGTCGTCGACGACCGCGAGGCCGGGGGCGCCGCCCTCGGCGAGGCCGCTCTCGTCGGTGCCCTCGATGTCGGTGAAGAACCCCGAGTTCGCGTTCGCGGCAGCGGGGTCCATGACGTAGTTCCAGCTGTCGACGTAGGTCTGCGCCGTGATGGGTTCGCCGTTGTGGAAGGTCCAGCCGTCCTGGATCGTGATCGTGAAGGTCTGGGAGTCCTCGGTCTCGATCGACTCGGCCATGGCGTTGACCGGCTCGGAGGTCTCGGCGTCGTAGTCCACGAGGCCGGTGAACAGCGACTGGAGGATCTGGATGCCCTCGCTCTCGGCGTCCTGGGCGGGGTGGAGGAACTCCGGCTCGCCGCTCTGGATCGAGAACTCGCCGCCGGCGCCCTCGGTGCCGGTCTCGGCGGGGGTGTCCCCTTCGGTCGGGGTCTCCTCGGTGCCGGTGTCGGCGGGCGTTTCGGTGCCGGTGTCGGTGCCCGTGTCGGCTTCCGTGGCCGCGCCGGTGTCGGGGGCGTCCGTCTCCTCGGCCACGTCTCCGCCGGTGTCGCTGCACGCCGCGGCGAACAGCCCCAGTGCGAGCAGCAGGACCGCGAGCTTCCTGTGCATACCTCTCATGCTTCCTCCTCGGCGCAGGGCCGGTAGGCGACCCGCCTCCTTCGTGAAGGCGGCGAGGCGCCGGGTGGGGGACACCGCGGGCCTCTTATGGTGCTAGTAGCCTACGGCATCGCGGGGGTGAAGGTGATCACTCCGACGCGGGGTCAGCCTAGCGACGCGGTCAAGCGGCCGGCGCTCGCGGGGACCGCCCCCGAGCCCAGCTGCGGTGCAGACCTGCGTAGGGCCCCTCGGCATGGACCAGCTCGACGTGCGAGCCGCGCTGGACCAGTTCACCTTGGTCGAACACGAGGATCTCGTCGGCGGCCTCGGCGGTCGACAGGCGGTGCGCGATGGCGATCGCCGTACGCCCGCGGGTCAGGCCCTCGAGAGCGCGCTGGAGGCGGACCTCCGTCGCCGGGTCGACGGCCGAGGTCGCCTCGTCGAGCACCAGCAGGTCGGGGTTCGCGACGTAGGCGCGGGCCAGCGCCACGAGCTGCCGCTCACCGACCGACAGTGACTCCCCGCGCTCGCCGACGCGGGTGGCGAGCCCATGGGGGAGCTGCTCCACCCAGTCGGCCAGCCCCAGCTCCGTGAACGCGAGGGCGATCTCGTCCTCGGCGATGCCCGGACGGCCGTGCCGCACGTTCTCGGCGACGGTCGTGTCGAACAGGAAGCCGTCCTGCGGCACCATGACGATCCGCCGGCGCAGGCTCGCGAACCGCACGCGGTCGAGCGGGACGCCGTTGGCCAGGACCCGGCCGGCCGAGGGGTCCATGAGCCGGGTCAGGAGCTTCGCGAAGGTGGTCTTGCCGGAGCCGGTCTCGCCGACGACCGCGACCCGTCGCTGGGCGGCGATGGCGACGTCCACCGACTCCAGCGCGGCGGCGGTCGCGCCCGGGTAGCGGAACTCGACCGCTTCGAAGCGCACGGCGATCGGCCCGGGCGGGATGTCGACGGCGTCGCTGCCCGCGAGCGCCGGGTCCGCGACGTCGGTCGGCATGTCGAGCACCCCGAGGATCCGCCGCCAGCCGGCGATGGCCGTCTGCGCCTGGTCGAGCACCTCGGTGGCGATCTGCACCGGTCCCACGAACAGCGTCACGAGGAACAGGAACGCGATCAGGCGCCCCGCCGACAGCTGGCCACCGAGACCGAGCAGGACGCCGACCACGACGGCGCCGGCGGTCGCCGCGGCGGCGAACAGCTCGCCGGAGGAGAACATCGCCGCGGCGATGCGCACGGCGTGGACGCTCGCGTCGTACTGCCGGTCGACGGCCTCGCCGACGCGCTCGTCGGTCCGTCCCTCGGCGCCATAGGCGCGGATGACCGGGGCGCCGACGACGCTTTCGGCGATGGCGGACAGCGTCCGACCCACCTGCACCCTGACGACGTCGTACGCGCGGCTCAGCCGCGACTGGAACCAGCGCAGCAGGAGGACCAGCGGCAGGAAGGTGCCGACGACGACCAGCGTCAGCTGCCAGCTGTAGACCGCCATCGCGACGGTCGCGAGGAGCAGCTGCCCGACGTTGACGAGCAGGACGACTCCGCCCCACTGCATGAACTGGCTGATCGTGTCGACGTCGGCGGTGACCCGCGACACCAGCGACCCCCGCTGCTCGTCCGCCTGGTGCAGCATCGACAGGTCGTGGACGTGGCGGAAGGTCCGCACGCGCAGCCCGGACAGGGCCGTCTCGGTCGCGCTGGCGAGGCGGGCGTTCATGAGGCCCCCGGCCAGAGAAGCCAGGACGACGACGCCGGCCGCGGCGAGGACCGCTCGGACCACGAACGCCACGTCCGGGCCGCCCTCGGCGAGCAGGCCGCCGTCGATCGTGCGCTGCACCGCGATCGGCACCACGATCCGCCCCGACGTGGCGACCAGGGCGAGCAGCAGCGTGAGGCCCAGGCCGCGCCGGAGCTCCGGCGACAGCCGCAGTCCCCGCACGAGCGTCTGCCACGCGCCGCGCGGCGATGGCCCCGGCGTCGGATCGGCGGCCGTTCGGGCCGCGCTCACGAGGCGAGTTCCGCGGCCTCGGCGCCGGCGGGCTCCTCGTCGTAGGCGGTGACCAGGCGCGCGTAGGCGGGGTGGGACTCGAGCAGTTCGGCATGGCGGCCGCGGGCGCGGACCTGCCCGCCGGCGAGGAACACGATCTCGTCGGCGAGGGCGATCGTGGCCCGGCGGTAGGCGACCACGACGATCGTGGACGGCAGCGCCGCGCGACGGAGCCCGTCCAGGATCGCGCTCTCCACGGCGGTGTCGACGCTCGAGGTCGCGTCGTCGAGGATCAGCAGGCGCGGGCGGCGGACGAGGGCGCGCGCCAGCGCCAGCCGCTGGCGCTGCCCCCCGGACAGCGAGGTGCCGCGCTCGCCGATGACGGTGTCGAGGCCGGCCGGCAGCGCCTCGACGAACCCGCGGGCCTGCGCGAGGTCCAGCGCCGCCCAGATGTCCTCCTCGTCGAACGGCGCACCCAGGGTGACGTTGGCGCGCACGGTGTCGTCGAAGAGGAAGGTGTGCTGGAAGACGATCGCCGCCTCTCGCGCCACCGCGCCCCGCGGCAGGGTCCGGACGTCACGCCCGTCGAGCCGCACGGCGCCCTCGTCGGGGTCCGCGAGCCGAACGAGCAGCGACGCAATCGTCGACTTGCCCGCGCCGGTCGCCCCGACGAGCGCCAGGATCCGTCCCGGCTCCGCGGCGAAGGCGACCGAACGGAGCACCTCGTGGAGCTCGCCGTGGTCGAGGGTGTAGCGGAAGGTCACGTCGTCGAGGGCCGCGTGCGCGGGGCCGGTGGCCGCGGCGTGTCCGCCGGGGGCCGGATCCGGGTAGGCGGCCTCGCCGGTGGCGGACAGCACCCGTTCCACGCGCTCCCAGCCGACGACCGAGCGGGGCAGTTCGGCGAGCAGATAGCCGATGATCCGGATCGGGAAGGCCAGCTGGAGGAACAGGTAGGCGAACTGGACGAGGCCGCCCTGGGTCAGCTGGCCCGCCGCCACCCGCCAGGTGCCGACGAGCAGCACCGCGAGCACGCCGAGCTGCGGCAGCGCCTCGAGCAGCGGGTCGAAGACCGCCCGGAGCCGGCCGAGCCGGACGAGCTGGTCGCGCAGCGCCTCGGACGACGCTCGGAAGCGGTCGGTCTCCTGGCGCTCGCGGCCGAGGGTCTTCACGACGAGGGCGCCGTCGAAGCTCTCGTGGGCGATGCCGGAGACCTCGGCCCGCAGCTGCTGAGCGCGCGTCGTCGGGCCCTGGACGCGGCGGTTGTAGCGCCAGTTCACCAGACCGATGGCGGGCCCGACGGCGAATCCGATGAGCGCGAGGAACGGGTCGGTGGTGACCAGCAGCACGCCGGTGATGAGCAGCATCAGGGCCACGCCGGCGGACATCGGCAGCGGGGCGATCGGCGCGAAGGCGGCCTCGACGTCGGCGTTCGCGTTGGACAGCAGCTCGCCGGTGGGATGGGCGGAGTGCCAGGACAGCGGCAGCCGCAGGTAGCGGCGCGTCACCCGCCGCCTGAACTCGGCGTGGAGCTGGTACTGCATGATCGACGCGCCGACGCGCCGCAGGACGATCCCGACCGCCTTGAAGACGGCGACGCCCAGAATGGCGGCCGCGGCCAGGGCCAGGGTGCCCCTGCCGACCGCACCGGTCGAGAACGCCGGCACGATCACCCGATCGGTGACCCGGCCGATGACGACCGACGCGGCGACGGTCATGCCCCCGTAGAGGCAGGCTCCCACGATCGACACGGCGAACGGCCGCGGGCGGGTGCGGATCGCCATGCCGAGGATCCGCAGACCCTTGCGGACGATGGCGGAGTCGGTGCGCACAGTTGTCGGGCTCCCGGTCGGACGGCAAGCCCACGAACGGTAGCGCAAGCCTGGGACACTGCGCCGTGACCGCCGGCATCCCTCACGGTCTGGACTACAGCAGCGTGAACTCCCACTCGAAGCGGTCGAGGACTTCCGGCTGCTCGCCGTACTCGGCGGCGTCCACCAGCTCGACCATCGCCGCGTGCGTCCCCGGGTCGAGTTCGGCCGGTGCGCGGCCCTCGTCCATGTCGTACTGGAGCTCGCCAGGCTGGATGTCGGCGTACGCGGTCACGTCGACGCCGTCGACCGACAGGCGGACGGTCTGGTCTGGGCCGGCGACGTCGTAGTCGACCTGGATCGCGTCGTTGACCGCGGCCTCCGCCCCGGGCGGCGGGTACACCCGGTTCAGCCAGTCGGGGAGGTCGGCGGTCGCCCGTTCCTCGGCCGTGACCGCGGCGGTCTCCTCGGCCTGGCACGCCGTCGCCGCGACGAGCAGAAGCACCGCCAGGACGGTGCCGAGGATGCGGTTGCGCGGCATGGTCAGCTCACCCTTCGACTGCGTGCTGTCGTGCACGACCCTGCCGGGGTGTGGCCGGGCCGGATGAGTCCCGACC
>JACCXR010000277.1 GCA_013696915.1 Euzebyaceae bacterium | reverse complement strand
GCCCGAAGCGGCAGCGGCGCCGGCGAGCAGGCCGCGGACGGCGCCCCGTTGGGCGACGCTGCCGCGGTCGGGGACCATGGCGCGGTCGACGCCGTCGCCGACCGCGCGGCCATCGCCGGCGCCGTTTGTGACGGGGGCGCCACGGTCCCCACGACGGTGTCGGCCGTCGGCGCGGGCGCGGACGCCGCGGGGGCCTGGAGCCCGATCCCGCCGAGCAGGCCCGCGAGCAGCCCCGCCGCGAATCCCAGCGTCCGCGTCCGCACCCGGCTGCCCGGCTCCGTCAGCTCGCGCGTCGGAGCAGGGCGTCGCGGTCGATGATCTGGCCGAGCTCCTCGAGGTCCCCGGACCCGATCATCACCTCGCCGGACTTCACCTTGGCGGCGTACTCATCGACGTACTCCTGCCCCGACAGGATCATCAGCTCGTACATCAACTCGTCGGTGGCGCTGCGCAGGACGAAGCGGTCGGTGTCACGGCCGCGGTAGCGCGAGAAGTCGAGCGGCTGGCCGATCCGCACGCCGACCCGGCGGATCTTGGGCAGCTTCGCACCGGGCGGGAGGACCTCGAACATGCCGATCATGGCGACCGGGAGGACCGGAGCGCCCGTGCGCAGCGCCAGCCGTACCGGGCCGGTCTTGCCGCGGTACAGCCGCCCGTCGGGCGACCGGGTGCCCTCCGGGTAGATGCCGAGCAGGCGCCCCGAGTCGAGGATCTCCTGGCCCTTGACCAGACTCGCCTCGCCGGCGTCGCCGCCCTGGCGGGCGACGGGCATCACCCCGACCCCCTCGAAGAAGTGGCGCTTCCACCCCGAGAAGTAGTCGCTCTTGCCGAGGAAGAAGATCGGGCGCTGGACGTAGGCGGGCAGGAAGAAGTGGTCGAGGAACGACAGGTGATTGGAGGCGAGGATCGCCGGCCCGCGCTTGGGGATGTGCTCGAGGCCCTCCGTCCAGGGTCGGTAGACGGCGCTGATGACCGGTGGGAGGGCGGTGTGGATCATCCGGTACAGCAGCGGTGCGCGCTCTCTCGGCACGGCCCTCCCACCACCTGCGGTCAGCTGTGAGTGGCTAGAGTCTATGGCACGACCCACGCCGCGCACCGGTGGCGGCGCATCCCGCGCGACCCAGCGCTCCCGCAGAGCAAGGCGTTCAAGAATGCACCCCGACCGTCCCGCCACGGTCCCGCTCGTCGCCTTCTCCCCCGGGCTCGCGCGGGCCGTCGTCGCCGTGCTCGCCCGCGCCGGAGTGCCGGCCTGGACCGCCGAGCAGGCGCACGAGACCGAGGTGATCGTGCCCGCCGACCGTCGCGAGGAGGCGTTCGCGGTGCTGGCGGCGCACATGGAGCAGATCCACGCCGAGGCAGCGGACGAACCGGGGGACGCGACCGAGGTCGACGACGAGCCGGGCGACCCCCCGCCCCTGGTGATGGAGCGCTTCCGCAACATGGGGCTGCTCGCGCTGGTGCTCGTGCCGCTGCTCGTCATCACCCTCGCCGCGCCCGGCATGCCCCTCGGCGTCGCCATCGTCACCTACGTCGGCGCGATCGCCGTCCTGACGGCGTGGCGCGAGCGCCGTTAGCCGCCAGCTGCCAGCCGGCACCCCGGGTCCGCTCCCGGCCCGCTCTGCGGCGGGGAGTCCCGCTGCGGCCGGACGCAGGCCGCGGGCGGCCCTACTCGCGGGCGGGGAGCTGCTGCACGGCCCAGCCGTTGCCGTCCGGGTCGCTGAAGAACACGAACGAGCCCCAGTCCATCACCTGGACGTCGCTGACCTCGACGCCCCGCTCGGCGAGCTGCGCGTGCGCGGCCTCGATGTCGGCGACGACCATCTGCAGGCCCTGAACGGAGCCCGGCGGCGTGCTCACGATGCCGGTCCCAACCGCGATCGAGCAGGTCGATCCGCGCGGCGTCAGCTGCACGTAGCGGAGGTCGTCGCTGACCTGGTGGTCGTGATCTGCGGTGAAGCCGGCCTTCTCCGTGTAGAAGGCCTTCGCGCGATCGACGTCCGAGACGGGGATCATCATCAGTTCGAGCTTCCAGTCCATGGTGCGCCCCCCCTTCGTGGATGGGCGGTCGATGTCCGGGACGCTACCGGCCATTGCGGTCAGTTGACGTCCGCAATGCGAGATACCCGCCGCTGGCGCTAGCCTGCCCGGCGATGGAGTCAGGAGAGGACCGCAGCGAGATCGTCGAGCTCCGCGGCCACGTGCTCGATTCGGGGCTGCTCACCCAGGTGCTCGACGAGATCATGGAGCGGGGAGCCGACTACGAGCTCAGCCGCTTCGACGTCGGCAAGCGCAAGGAGGACACCTCCTACGTCGCGATCCGGGTCGAGACCGGCGAGGCGTCGGAGCTCACCGCGCTCGTGGAGCGGCTGCAGTCCTACGGCGCGAACCCGGCGACCGACGAGGACGCGACCCTGCGCCCCGTCGAGGCGGCCGGCGTCTTCCCCGACGGCTTCTACTCCACGACCAACCTCCCGACGCGGATCCGCGTCGCCGGCCGCTGGATCGACGTCGACCATCCCGAGATGGACTGCGGCATCGCCTACGACCAGCAGACCGGCCGCGCGCGGACGATCCCGATGGACGACGTCTGCGTCGGCATGCAGCTCGTGTGCGGTGTCGGGGGCGTCAAGGTCCTGCCGCGCCAGCGCCCCCGGTCGGCGTCGGGGGACTCCGGCTTCGAGTTCATGTCATCGGTGATCTCCTCCGAGAAGCCGCAGGCGCTGCTCGTCGAGCGGGTCGCCGAGGGCATGCGGGAGTGCAAGGCCGCCGGCAGGAAGGTGCTCTGGGTCGCCGGTCCCGCGCTGGTGCACACCGGGAGCGTCCAGCCGACCTGCGCGCTGATCCGCGCCGGCTACATGGACATCCTGTTCGCCGGCAACGCGCTCGCCACGCACGACATCGAGGGCAACCTGTTCGGCACCTCGCTCGGCGTGTCGCTGTCGCACGGCATCCCGACCGAGCACGGGCACGAGCACCACGTCCGCGCGATCAACCGGATCCGCGGGTCGGGGTCGATCGAGGCGGCGGTCGCCGACGGCACCCTGACCGGCGGGATCATGTGGCACGTGGTGAAGCACGGCGTCGACTACGTGCTCGCCGGCAGCGTGCGCGACGACGGGCCGCTGCCCGGCGTCATCCGCGACGTCATCGCCGCCCAGGGCGAGATGCGCCGCCGCATCCCCGAGGTCGGGTTCGCCCTGATGGTGGCGACGCTGCTGCACTCGATCGCCACGGGCAACATGCTCCCGGCGCACGTGCCGCTCGTGACGGTCGACATCAACCCGGCGTCGGTGACGAAGCTCGTCGACCGCGGGTCGGTGCAGAGCATCGGGATCGTCACCGACGTCGGGCTGTTCCTGAAGGAGCTGGCGGCTCGGCTGGCCCCCGACGAGCTGGACAAGGTCGGTCCCGAGCCGGTCGAGGAGATCGCCCGCCGGGCGCGGGCACGGTAGCGCCGCCGCCCCCCGCCCCCCGTGGCCGGGGCTCAGGCGCGCGGCGGTCGGCACCGAGCAGTCCGCCGGCGTACCCTCCTGGGCATATGCAGCTGGACGTGGAGCCGCCGTTCGTGCTGTTCAAGCCTGTGGACCACGAGCGGGCCTACTACGACGGCCTCGACGAGGATTCCCCCTGGGAGCTGCTGGGGGGGAGGCTGGCGATGAGCCCGGCGTCGGAACGCCACGAGGATCTGTTCCGCTTCCTGCTCACGTTGTTCAGCGGGCATCTCGACGAACGTGGCGGCGCGGTCGTGCGCGGGTCGCGGTACCCGATGCGGCTGGATCCCCAGTGGTCGCCCGAACCGGAGCTTCTGGTGGTCACCGACGCCAACCGTCACCGCATGACCAGCCGGCGGCTGGAGGGCCCCGGCGACCTGGTGGTCGAGATCGCCTCCGACGGCGACCCGGGGCTGGACGAGCGCGAGAAGCTGCCGCGCTACGAGGCGGCCGCTATCCCCGAGATCTGGCTGGTGCACCCGCAGACCGAGACGCTGCTCGTGCGCCGTCTACAGCCCGGCGGCACCTATGTCGGGGAGCGGCTGGCTGGTGGGCGCCTGGACTCCAGCGTGATCCCGGGCTTCTGGCTCGACGTCGAATGGAAGTGGCAGGACCGGCTGCCGTCGACCCTCGCCTGCCTCCGCCAGATCCTCGGCTGGTCGTCATAACCAGCTCTCGACCGAGTCAGGAACGACCCACGCGCACCGGCGAGGACACGACCGATCGGGAACCTCAGGCCATCAGGCCGGCGTGGAACCCGGGAGCTTGGTCGCCAGGACGTCGACCTTGTCGATGGTGGGGGGCTCGGCGAGGAGTTCGGGTGCCTGCTCCATCAGTGCCGCCGCGACCTGCCCGGAGAGGTGCGCCTCCCGACCGGAGTCGTCGGGGAAGGCGTCGAAGATGCCGAAGGTGGAGGGGCCCAGGCGCAGCGCGAACCACGCGGTCGTCGCGGGCTCACCCTCGACGATCGGCAACCCTCCCCGGAGGAAGGCCTCGACGTCCGCCTCCCTCCCCGGCTTGGCCTCGAGGCGGACGAGCAGGCCGACAGAGACCATCAACTGTCCTTTCGGGAGCGGCCGACGGCGCGGGTCTGCGCGGGTCGCCGGGAATTGCGGCACCCTACCTTACGGCCGGCCGCAGGGATCACGCCGGTGCGAATTCGTCCCGGCCCCCCTCAACGTTCGAAGGGTAGACGCCAACCATAGCGTCTACCCTTCGAAGGGTTGCCGCGACGTTGCCGTGACGCTGGGATCGACCCCCAGGGCCGGGTGCCCGGCCACACCGGCGTTCAGTCGCCGTCCTCCCGGCGCCGGAGGTCGTCCTCGCGCCGGCGCAGGTCGGCCTCCCAGGCCTGCAGCCGGTCGGTTTCGGAGCCGCGGGCCGACGGGTGGCGGCTGCGGTCCAGGCGGCGCAGGAACTCCTCGGAGTCGTCCGGACCGATCGGGTGTGAGGCCCTCGATCGGGGCGCCGGGGCGCGCCGCCCGGAATCCGGCGGCGGCGCGACGCCCTCCGGCCGCCCGAGGAACAGCCATGCAGCCCCGCCGATGGTCGGTACGAGCAGCACGAGGACCAGCCACAGCGTCCGCGGCAACGCGCGCACCAGCGACTCCTCCGCCGCGACGACGTCCAGCACGCAGTAGACCCAGAACGCCAAGAACGCCAGCGCCACGAGCCCGTACAGCATGGTGGTCCCTTCGCCGTGGGGGAACAGCGTAGCGATTCCCGGCACGCGCGCGGGACGGCGAGGTCAGGCGCCCGCCTGCTGGGCGTCGAGGGCCCGCAGGGCGGCACCGACCATGCCGGCGTCGTCGCCCAGCTGGGCGCGGACGATCGGCGGAGCGATCCGGTGCTCCGCGCCGAGCAGCCGCTCGGCGAAGGCGTCGCGGGCGGGCGCGAGGATCAGCTCTCCGGCCTCCATAGCACCTCCGCCGAGGACGACGATCTCAGGGTCGAGGGCGTTGACGAGCGACGCGATGCCGACGCCCAGCCAGAAGCCGCACCGCGCGAGCACGTCGGCGCCGAAGCGGTCGCCCGCGTGCGCCGCGACGGTCACCGACGTGCCGGTCACGGCCGTGGCGCCGATCAGCATCGAGTCGGCCGGCACGTCCCCCGCCGCCAGCGCCTCGACGGCGGTCAGGCCGATCGCCGTGCCGCTCGCGTAGGCCTCCAGGCAACCGCGGTTGCCGCACGGGCACTGGCGGCCGCCCTCGCGGACGAGGATGTGGCCGAACTCGGCGCCCAGCCCGCCGGCCCCCCTGATCAGCCGGTCCTCCTGGACGAGCCCGCCGCCGACGCCGGTGCCGAGGGTGAGCATGAGCAGGCTCGTGACCGCCTTCAGCCCGGCCCCCGCGCGGTATTCCCCCCAAGCGGCCACGTTCGCGTCGTTGTCGACCGTGACGGCCACCCCGAGCCGGCCGGCGAGCTCCGCGCGCAGCGGATGATTGCGCAGGGCGACGTTCGGGAGGTACCGGGCGACGCCGTCCCGGTCGACCAGCCCGGGGATCCCCACCCCAACTGGGACTCCCCGCACGCCCTGTGCCTCGGCGAGCTCCACCGCAAGTTCGGCGATCAGGTCCACGACGGCCCGGGCGTCGTCTGCGGGGGTCTGGCGCCGGGTGCGCGACAGCACGCTGCCGTCGGCCGCCACCAGGCCGGCGGCGACCTTCGTGCCCCCAACGTCGACCCCGACGGCGAGACCCACCGGCGGCATGACGTTCCTTAGCTCCCGGCACGGCGGGGTACGGGCAAATCACGGGCGGCCATGGGCTAGAAGCGCAGCAGGGCCGTCACCGGATGACCGTCCAGGCGGACCTCGTCGCGGAACAGCTCGATGTGGGCGCCGGAGCGGACGGCCTCCTCGATGATCTCGTCGATCAGGTCGTCGACGGCGTGGACGGTGCCGCCGTAGGCGGCCGCCTCCTCCTCGTGGAGGGCCAGCGCACCGGTGGAGCTCCGGTAGCCGGGGACCCCGGCGCCCTCGACCACGAAGAGCACCTCGATCCGCTTCTCGTTCACGGCCTGGACAACGTGGCGGATGCCGCGGGCGGCCTTCTCGGCCTGCCCCTGCGCGGCGGCGAGCCGGCCGAGCAGCTCGGCACGCCGGCCGCTGACCAGGCGCTGCTCGACGTCGCGGAAGCGCTCCTTCAGCTCGTCGAGCCCGGCGGCGGGCGGCAGGCTCATCGGCTCGCCGTGGACGATCTTCTCGAGGTACGGGTGCAGCGTGCGTGAGAACTCGATGACCTCGGCGTGCGGCCCTGCGAGCAGGAGGGCGTCGAACGGCTCGTCCTCGTGGGCCTTCCGCAGGATCTCGCCGGCCTCCTTGTAGTGCTGGAGGACCTCGTGCTCGATGTTCTTCGAGTAGCGGAGCTGCGACCACCCGCCCTGGCCGTGCTGCCCGTGCACGTCGGATTCGAGGCCGAACCACTCCTCGGCCCGGCCCAGGCGGTAGCGCACGATGCGGGCCTTGTCGCGCTCGATCACGACCAGCCCGATGTGGTGCGAGCGGCCGAGCAGCGCTTCCAGCGGCACGACGTAGGGGGTGTCGTTGACCCGGGAGACGTTGCGGACGCCGATGGCGACCTCGACCGTCTCGAAGACCTCCCCGGCCGAGCAGAACACGCCGATCCCGCGGACGTCGCCGCGTTCGAACTCCTGGCGCACCCACCGCGCGATCGCCTCGGCGTCGGCGTGCACCGCCTCCCGGCGTTCGGGCGGCAGGGCGTCGGCGGCGCGCCGGACCTCCCGCAGCAGCCCGTCGAGCCGGGCCTCGTAGTCCACCGGCCGGGGGAAGCGCGCGCCGTCGGTGTTGAGGTAGACGCTCGTCACGGGAGCGTCGGTCGGCGGGCGGTCCACGAGCTTGCGGATGTCTGCACGGGTCACGTCCACGCATGGCTCCTTCGTCGTCCTCGGCCGCACGCTAGCCGATTCGCCGACGGCTCAACCAAGCGGTTCGCCGTCAGTCGATGCGGATCCGCTGCAGGCCCCCGTCGCCGCCGGCAGCCGTCTTCGCCGCCGCGCGGTCGTACGCCTCCGCCTGCGACTCGAGGATGGACTTCAGGGCCAACGCCAGCTCGCGGCCGGCGGCGAGGAGGTGCTGCGTCGTCTCCGGCCGGGCGCTCGTCAATGCCTGCAGCAGTGCACAGATCGGGCAGAGGAGGCATTCGGCACCGCCGGCCCCGGCGGCGTGGGGCGCGTCGGCGTCCATCAGGGCGGCAGTCTAGCCCGGCGGGGGTCGGTATCGTGCTGGGATGGCTGCCCGCAAGGAGGTGCTCGAGGTCGCCGGCCAACCGGTGACGGTCAGCAACCCCGACAAGGTGTTCTTCCCCCGGAGCGGGCACACGAAGATGGACCTGGTGCGCTACTACCTCGCGGTCGCCGACGGGGCGGTGCGCGGGGTCGCCGACCGGCCGATGGCGCTGAAGCGGTTCGTTCACGGGGCCGAGGGCGAGTTCTTCTTCCAGAAGCGGGCCCCGGAGTCGCGGCCGGACTGGATCCGCACGGCCACGCTGAGCTTCCCGTCCGGCCGGACCGCGGACGAGGTCGTCGTGAGCGACGCCGCCCAGCTCGTGTGGGTCGTCAACCTCGGCTGCATCGACCTGAACCCGCATCCGGTGCGGGCGGACGACCTCGACCACCCCGACGAGCTGCGGGTCGACCTCGACCCCGTCCCGGGGGTGCCGTGGTCGCAGATCCTCGAGGTCGCGCTCGTCACCGGGCAGGTCCTGAGCGACTTCGGACTGACCGGCTGGCCGAAGACGTCGGGGTCCCGCGGGCTGCACGTCTACTGCCGGATCGAGCCGCGTTGGACGTTCCCCGAGGTCCGCCGCGCCGCGGTCGCCCTGGCCCGGGAGGTCGAGCGCAGAGCGCCGGACGCGGCCACCAGCCGCTGGTGGAAGGAGGAGCGCCACGGCGTGTTCCTCGACTACAACCAGAACGCCAAGGACCGCACGGTCGCCTCCGCCTACTCGGTGCGGCCGACCCCGGACGCGCGCGTGTCCACCCCGCTGACGTGGGACGAGGTGCCCGACTGCCGGCCGGAGGCGTTCACGATCGACACCGTCCCGGACCGGTGCGCGCGGCTGGGCGACGTCGGCGCGGGCATCGACGAGGCCGCCGGCTCGCTCGTGCCGCTGCTGGAGCTCGCCGCCGAGCACGAGGCCGCCGGGCTCGCCGACGCGCCATGGCCGCCGCACTACGAGAAACAGGCCGGCGAGCCCCGTCGGGTGC
>JACCXR010000235.1 GCA_013696915.1 Euzebyaceae bacterium | reverse complement strand
ACGCCAGAAGGTCGGGGTCTCGTCGTAGCGGGTGAACCGCAGCGCCAGCGCCCAGAAGCCGACGACGACCCAGCTGCCGATGACGGCGGAGCCGATGACGTAGCCGTGCAGCGCTCCGACGTCCATGAGCGTCGAGCGTACTGGCATAGCCTGGGCGGCGATGATCACCGTCTCCTCCGTCGTCAGGTCGCACGGCGCCCGCGTGCTGTTCCGCGACGTCTCCCTGCGGATCGCGGCCGGCACCCGGATCGCCCTCGTCGGCGCGAACGGCGCCGGCAAGACGACGCTGCTGGAGATCGTCGCGGGGGAGCAGCAGCCGGACGAGGGCGAGGTCAGCCGTCGTCGTGACGTCGCGGTCGGCATCCTGCGTCAGGAGGTCGCGGAGGCCGCCGGTCGCTCCGTGCTCGACGAGGTGCTCGCCGCCGGCCCCGTCGCCGCGCTCCAGGAGCGGATGGCGATCCTCACCGAGGAGATCGCCGAGAGCCCGCCCGGCGAGGAGCAGGACACGCTGCTCGGCGAGTACGGCCGGCTCCAGGACCGCTTCGAGCACCTCGGCGGCTACGGGATCGAGTCGGAGGCGCGGCGGGTGCTCGGCGGCCTCGGGTTCGCCAACGACGATCTCGGGCGCGATCTGCGGGCGCTGTCGGGCGGCTGGATGATGCGCGTGGCGCTCGCGCGCCTGCTGCTCGCGGAGCCCGACGTGCTGCTGCTCGACGAGCCCACCAACCACCTCGACCTCGACAGCGTCACCTGGCTCCAGGACTTCCTCGCGGCCTACGGCGGGGCGGTGCTCGTGATCAGCCACGACCGCGACTTCATCAACGCGGTCGCCAACCGGGTCGTCGAGATCGCGCACGGCACCGCGACCGAGTACGTCGGCGACTACGCCGCGTTCGTCGAACAGCGCGCCCTGCGCGTGGAGCAGCAGCTCGCCGCGGCCCGCAACCAGGGCCGCAAGATCGCGCAGACCGAGCGGTTCATCGAGCGCTTCCGCTACAAGGCGAGCAAGGCGAAGCAGGTCCAGAGCCGCGTGAAGCAGCTCGACCGGCTGGAACTCATCGACGCGCCGGGGTCGGGGCCCAAGACGATGCGGTTCAAGTTTCCGGCGCCGCCGCGGTCCGGCCGGGAGGTGGTGGCGCTGCGGGGCGTCCGCAAGCGCTACGGCTCCAAGGTCGTGTACGACGGGCTCGAGCTGGCGCTCGAACGCGGCCAGAAGGTCGCCCTCGTCGGCCCGAACGGGGCCGGCAAGTCCACGCTGCTGAAGATTCTCGCCGGCGCGCTGCCGATCGACGGGGGCGAGCGGGCGCTGGGCCACAACGTGGCGGTGGCCTACTTCGCGCAGCACCAGGTCGACGCGCTGGACCTGGACAAGACCGTCCTGCAGGAGCTCTCGGCGGCCGTGGACACCTCCGCCGTCAACCCCCGCAGCATGCTCGGCGCGTTCCGCTTCTCGGGCGGCGACGTCGACAAGCGCGTCGGGGTGCTCTCCGGCGGGGAGCGGAGCCGGCTGGCGCTCGCCAAGCTGCTCGCGCACCCCGTCAACCTGCTGTGCATGGACGAGCCGACGAACCATCTCGACATCGCCAGCCGCGACGTGCTCGAGGACGCCCTCGTCGAGTATCCCGGGACGGTCGTGCTCATCACCCACGACCGGCACCTGATCCGCTCGGTCGCGGACACGGTCGTCGCCGTGCACGACGGGACGGCCACCGTCTACCCGGGGGACTTCGCCTACTACGCGGCCAAGACGGGCCTCGACCTCGACGGCAAGGGCGCCGCCGGGGCGACGCCGGAGCCCGAGGTGTCACAGGACCCCCGCCCGGCGGACGCCAAGCGGCTGGCGGCCGAGCGGCGCAACCGCATCCACCGCGAGACCAGGACGCTGCGCGCGAAGCTCGACACGGTTGAGGCCGCCCTGGTCGAGGCGGAGGCCGAGGTCGCCGAGCTGACCCGCGCCCTCGCCGAACCGGCGATCTACGACGACCCCGAGAAGGTGAAGGAGGTCGTCGCGCGGCACAACGCCGCCAAGGACCGGGCAGCGCGCCTGACGGGGGAGTGGGAGCGACTCTACGAGGCGGTCGAGACCGCGACCGCCCGAGCCGGCGCGGCTTCCTGAGGGCTCGGTGCGGCCCCTTCGGCCGCCGCCGGCGGCGATGTCGCAGGCGCGTGTCATATTGGCGACGATGAGCATGGGTCCCGGGATGATGAACGGCGGGCACGGCATGTTGCCGGGCACCGGGCGCGTCCGCCGTGGGCAGGAGATGGCCGAGGGCAAGAAGCTCCCCAAGGGGCTCATCAAGAGGGTGTGGCAGACGTTCGCCCGCCCGTACCGCGTCCGCCTCGTGCTGCTCGTCGTGACGATCACGATCGCGGCGGCGCTCGTGTCCGTGCCGCCCCGGCTGATCGGCGCGATCGTCACGCTGATCTCCGAGCAGCCGCCGGGGGCCGAGCGGCTCGTCACGCTCTACGCGCTCGCCATGGTCGGCGTCGCGGTCGTCACGTCCGGACTGTCGGTGTGGCAGCGGTACCTGTCGTCCTACGTCGGCGAGCAGCTGATCCACGACCTGCGGCGGTCGCTGTACGACCACGTGCAGCGCATGCCGCTGGCGTTCTTCACCAGGACCCAGACCGGTGCGCTCATCAGCCGCCTGAACAACGACGTCATCGGGGCGCAGTCGGCGCTGACCGGCACCTTCGGGACGCTGGCCGCCAACGTCGCCCAGGTCGTCTTCGTCGTCGGGCAGATGTTCCTGCTCAACTGGCAGCTCACGCTGCTCACGCTGTCGGTCCTGCCGGTCTTCGTGATCCTCGCGAAGGGCGTCGGCCGCAAGCTGCAGCACCTGACGCGGCAGTCGATGGTGCTGAACGCCGAGATGAACACGGTCATGACCGAGCGCTTCAACGTGGCCGGCGCGCTGATCGTGAAGCTCTTCGGCCGTCCGGCCGACGAGACCGAGGAGTTCGGCGCCAGCGCCCGCAAGGTCGCCGACATCGGCGTCCGCAGCGCCGTGGTCGGCCGGCTGTTCTTCGTCATCCTCGGGCTCACCGGGGCGGTCGGCACGGCGGCGGTCTACCTGATCGGCGGGCGGCTGGCCCTGTCCGGCGCGTTCACGCCGGGCGACGTCGTCGCGTTCGGCCTGCTCGTCGGCCTCGCCTACCAGCCGCTCGCGGCGCTCTCGAACGCCCCCGTCGAGGTGCTGACCGCACTTGTGTCCTTCGACCGGGTCTTCGAGATCCTCGACCTGCCCCAGCCGATCACCGACCGCCCGGGGGCCGTGGACCTCGACCGCGGGGGACGGCCGGTGCGGGGCCGCGTCGAGTTCGACGGGGTCGTGTTCGCCTACCCGACCGCGGCCGAGTCGTCGGTCGAGTCGCTGGACCGGTGGGCCGACATGCTCGACACCACCCCGGGGGCCACCGTCCTCCACGGCGTCAGCTTCGTGGCCGAGCCCGGCCAGACGGTCGCCCTCGTCGGCCCGTCGGGTGCGGGCAAGTCGACGATCCTCGGCCTGGTGTCCCGCCTCTACGACGTGACCGCCGGCGCGGTCTGCATCGACGGGCACGACGTGCGCGGCGTGACCCTCGCGTCGCTGTCGCGGGCGGTCGGCGTCGTCAGCCAGGACCCGCACCTGTTCCACGACACCATCCGCGCGAACCTGGGCTATGCCAGACCGGACGCGACCGACGCCCAGATCGCCGACGCCTGTCGCGCCGCGCAGATCCACGACGTCATCGCCGCCCTCCCCGAGGGCTACGACACCGTCGTCGGGGAGCGCGGCTACCGCATGTCCGGCGGCGAGAAGCAGCGCCTCGCGATCGCGCGCGTGCTGCTCAAGGACCCTGCGGTCATCGTGCTGGACGAGGCGACGGCGCACCTCGACAGCGAGTCCGAGGCCCTCGTCCAGCGGGCGCTCCGGGTCGCGCTGGAGGGCCGGACCTCGCTGGTGATCGCCCACCGCCTGTCGACGATCGTCAACGCCGACCAGATCCTCGTCGTCCAGGCCGGCCGGATCAGCCAGCGGGGCACCCACGACGAGCTGATCCTCGCCGAGGGCCTCTACGCCGACCTGCACCGCACCCAGTTCGCCGGCTCCCGCTGACCAGCCACGTGCGCTTGCTCTCCCGTCCCATGTCGGGCACCGAGGTCTTCGCCAGACGGGCTGGGAGGCGGCTTCCATGGCCGTCCGTTCACCTCGGTCCTTCGGGGCGCGCGGCGGTCCACCGACCTCGCTGTGACGGCCGCATCCCGGCGGCCGGCGAACCGTGGCTTGTCGAGGAGGGCTCTGGTGGCGGTGCACCGGCTCGGCGCTCGTGAGGTGTCGGGGTTCATCCACGACCTGCGCTTCGCCGACCTGCCCTCGCACGTGGTCGAGCAGGGGCAGCGGTGTGTGCTCGACCTGCTCGGGATCGCCGCGGTCGGGGCCGGAACCCAGCTGTCCCGCCTCGCGTGCGAGCACGCCGCGCGGCACTTCGGCCCGGCGGTCGGCGCCGGAGCGCGGATGCTCTTCGACGGCCGGCGGGTCAGCCCGGTCGGAGCGGCGCTGGCCGGTGGCATGACGATCGACAGCCTGGACGGACACGACGGGCACGCGCTGACCAAGGGCCACGTCGGCGCCGCGGCGCTGCCGGCGCTGCTCGCTCTGGCGGACGGCGACGCCGCGCTCGACGGGCCGGGCCTGCTGACGGCGGCCGTGATCGGGTACGAGCTCGGCATCCGGGCGGGGATGGCGCTGCACGCCACCGCCGGTGAGTACCACTGCTCTGGCGCCTGGAACGCGCTGGCCTGCGCCGGGATCGCAGCCCGGCTGCTGCGGCTGAGTGCTCAGGCCACCGAGCACGCGCTCGGCATCGCCGAGTATCACGGGCCGCGAGGACCGATGATGCGCTGCATCGATCACCCGACCATGGTCAAGGATGGCTCCGGCTGGGGCGCGATGGCCGGCGTGAGCGCGGCGCTGCTGGCGGCGGACGGGTTCACCGGCGCACCGGCGCTGCTGGTTCACGGCGACCGGCCCGACGTCGCCGCGCTGTGGGCCGATCTCGGCGTCCGCTGGCGCATCGTGGAGCAGTACTTCAAACCGCATCCCGTCTGCCGGTGGGCACAACCGGCCGTGCAGGCCGCTCTCGACCTGCGGAGCCGGCATGGGTTGACGGCGACGCAGGTCGACCACGCAGAAGTAGTGACGTTCCTCCACGCCGCGCGGCTCAGAACGCGCCGGCCGGCAACCACCGAGGAGGCCCAGTACAGCCTGCCGTTCCCGGTGGCCGCCGCGCTGGCACGCGGCGCTGTGGGCGCGGCCGAGGTCGGCCCGGGCGGCCTCGCCGACGAGCAGGTCCTGCGATTGAGCGACAGCATGACCGTGACCGAAAGCCACGAGTACACCGCCAGGTTCCCCGCCGAGCGTTGGGCGGAGGTGACGGTGGCGCTGCGAGACGGCCGGCGGATCGACTCCGGACCGACCACCGCCGTCGGCGACCCGGGAAACCCGCTGACCGATGCCGAGCTGATCCACAAGTTCCACACCCTCGTCGAGGGTCCGCTCGGAAGGCAGCGCAGCGACGCGATACTCCTCGCCGTGCGGCAACTCACCGACCCTGCCGCCGACCTGCAGCAGCTCTACGAGCACATTGTCGGCCCGCCCGCGCCAGCGGCCGCGACAGAGACCGCGTCAGCGGGGTCCCAGGAGTTGTCGCCGTAGACGACGGTCAGCCCCCATCGTCCGGCGATCGAGATCGGGTCCCACCGGCTCACGACGCGCGACGGGCCGCCGGCGTTGGAGCAGTTGCAGATCCGCGGCGCTCTACCCGCGGGGGACGTCGGGTCCCTTGCTGTTGCGGCCGAACGGGCCGGAGCGCTCCAGCGGTGGCCGCGCCCGGTCGGCGCCGATTCGGCGGTCGTTTCTGCGAGATATCGCACGAACCACCGCTGAACGCTGCTCGGAGCGGGTTGGGGGCCGCGGCGCGGGCGTGTAGACTGCCCGCGTTGGCGATGGCGCTTCCGCGCTGTCGCCTTTTTCTTTGCCCCGAGGAGCAGCCCATGGCCGGTCTGTACGACCCCCGGTTCGAACACGACGCATGCGGCATCGGGTTCGTGGCGGACGCCTCCGGCGTGGCCACCCGCCGCACCGTCGATGCGGCGCTCGAGGGCCTGTGCGGGGTCAAGCACCGCGGGGCCGTCGCCGCCGACGCCCGTACCGGGGACGGCGCCGGTGTCCTGCTGCCGCTGCCGGCGACCTTCCTCGCCGGCCGCCGCGACGGGGCCGACGCCGACCGGCTCGGCGCCGCGATGTGCTTCCTCGACGGCCGCGACGACGCGGACGGCGACCGGGCCAGGGTGGCCGCGAGGTCGGCTGTGGAGGACGGCCTCGCCGCCCAGGGGCTCGCGCTCGCCGGCTGGCGGACCGTGCCGACCGTCCCCGAGGCGCTCGGGGACATCGCCCGCGCCGCCATGCCCGCGATCGAGCAGGCGCTGTTCACCAGGCCCGCCGACCTCGACGCCGACGCGGCGGAGCGACGCTGCTACGTCGCGCGCAAGAGGACCGAGGCCGCCTGCCGCGCCCTCGGCGTCCACGCCTACTTCGCGTCGTGGAGCTTCCGGACGATCACGTACAAGGCGATGTCGGCGGCCGACCAGCTGGCGGCGTTCTACCCCGACCTGTGCGACCGCGAGGTCGTCGGCTGGTTCGGCGTCTTCCACCAGCGCTACTCGACAAACACCCTCCCGACGTGGGAGCGCGCCCAGCCGTTCCGGTACCTGTGCCACAACGGCGAGATCAACACCATCGAGGGCAACGTCAACCTGATGCGCGCCAGGGAGGACCGGCTGGGAGCCGACTGGCCGGAACTCGGTGCCGAGGGCGAGCGGGCCCTGCAGCCGCTGATCGAGGACGGCGCCTCCGACTCCGCCCAGCTCGACAACGTGCTCGAACTGCTCGTCCGCGCCGGCCGGAGCATCAACCACGCCGCCGCGATGCTCATCCCCCAGGTGTGGGAGGGCCGCCGCGACCTCCATCCCGCCGTGCGGGACTTCTACCGCTACCACTCGGCGCTCGTCGAGCCGTGGGACGGCCCTGCCGGACTGGTGTTCACCGACGGGCTGCGGATCGCCGCGGCGCTCGACCGCAACGGCCTGCGACCGCTGCGCTACGCGGTCTGCGAGGACGGGTTCGTCGTCGCGTCGTCCGAGGCCGGCGCGGTCCGCACCGCCGGCCACGGCACCGTGCGCCGCGCGCGGCTGGGCCCGGGTCAGATGCTGCTCGTCGACCCCGAGCACGGCGGCGTGATCGAGGACGAGGCGCTGAAGCTGCGGCTGGGCACCCGTCGGCCCTACGGCGGGTGGCTGCGTGAGCATCAGCGGGCAATCCCCGCCGGCCAGCCCGTCGGCGGCACCGCGCCGGACCTCCTCGCCCGGCAGATCGCCGCCGGCTACACCAAGGAGGAGGAGACCACCGTCCTGCGCCCCATGGCGACGTCCGGCAAGGAGCCGATCTCCTCGATGGGGGACGACACGGCCCTGTCGCTCCTGGTGGGGCCGACGCGGACGGTCTCCACGTACCTCAAGCAGCGGTTCGCCCAGGTGACGAACCCGCCGATCGACCACCTCCGCGAGTGGCAGGTCATGAGCCTTCGGACTCAGCTGGGGCCGCGCCGTCCGCTGCTCACCGAGGAGCCCGACGCCGTCCGGCTGCTGGAGCTCGACGGCTTCATCATGTACCCGGAGGGCCTGGTCGAACTCGTCCTGTCGCCCCAGCTGCCGTTCCGCGTTGCAGGGCTGGACGGGACCTTCCCGGCCGCGGCCGGCGCCGACGGGCTCGCCAGCCGCCTCGCCGCTCTGGGCGACGAGGCCGTCGAGGCCGTGCGGGGCGGCGCCGCGCTGCTGATCTGCAGCGACCGGTCCATGGACGCCGACCGGGCTGCCGTCCCTGCCGTGCTCGCCGTCGGCGCGGTCCACCACCGGCTCGTCGAGGCCGGCCTTCGCACGCAGGCCAGCCTCATCAGCGAGACCGACGACGCGCGCGACACCCACACCTTCGCCTGCCTGCTCGGGTACGGGGCCGACGCGATCTGCCCGCGGCTCGCGCTGGAGTCCATGGCCGACCTCGCCGACAACGGCCGCATGGGGCGCGACGACCCGTCGGCGGGGGAGGTCCAGGACCTCTACCGCCACGCCGTCGAGGAGGGCGTCCTCAAGATCATGTCGAAGATGGGGATCTCGACGCTCGACAGCTACCGGTCCGCCCAGATCTTCGAAGCGGTGGGGCTCTCCGGCGACGTCATCGACGTCGCGCTGTGCGGCACGCCCTCGAAGATCGGCGGCATCGGGCTGCGCGAGCTCGCCGAGGACGTCCTCGCCCGCCACGCGGCGGCCCACGCCGGCGACCCGAAGCTCGCGAGCCCCGGCTACTACAAGTACCGCAAGGGCGGCGAGTTCCACGCCACCAACCCGGACGTCGTCGGCGCGCTCCACCGCACCGTGGGCCTCGAGGGCGACCTCGCTCCCGTCGCCATCCCCGGCCAGGCCGGCGCGCTCAAGGCGGCGCACCTGCTGAGCGTCGCCGCGGAACGGGGGCGGTGGGAGGCCTACGAGGAGTTCGCCCGGCTGGTCAACGGACGCGAGCCGGCCGAACCGCGCGACCTCCTGGAGCCGATCCCGGCCGCCGAGCCCGTCGATGTCGCCGAGGTGGAGCCGGCCACCTCGATCGTCCAGCGCTTCTTCACCGGGGCGATGTCGCTCGGGGCCCTCTCGCCGGAGGCCCACGAGACCCTGGCGATCGCGATGAACCTCCTCGGCGGCATATCGAACTGCGGCGAGGGGGGCGAGGACCCCGCCCGCTTCCGAACGCGCGGCACCGCGCGCGACCGCAACTCCAAGGCGAAGCAGATCGCCTCGGGCCGGTTCGGCGTCACCCCCGAGTACCTCGCCTACGCCGACGAGATCCAGATCAAGATGGCGCAGGGCTCGAAGCCCGGCGAGGGCGGGCAGCTGCCGGCGCACAAGGTCAGCGCGCTCATCGCCAGGCTGCGGCACACCCAGCCCGGAGTGGCCCTGATCTCCCCGCCGCCGCACCACGACATCTACTCGATCGAGGACCTCGCCCAGCTGATCTTCGACCTCAAGCAGGTCAACCCGTTCGCGAGCGTGTCGGTGAAGCTCGTGTCCTGCGCCGGCGTCGGGACGGTCGCCGCCGGCGTCGTCAAGGGGCTTGCCGACGCCGTCCAGATCTCGGGCAGCGACGGGGGGACCGGCGCGTCGCCGCTGTCGTCGATCAAACACGCGGGCCTGCCGTGGGAACTCGGCGTCGCCGAGACGCAGCAGACCCTCGTCCGCAACGGCCTGCGGAGCCGCGTCCGGGTGCAGGTCGACGGCGGGTTCAAGACCGGACGGGACGTGCTCGTCGCGGCGCTCCTCGGGGCCGACGAGTACGGCTTTGGCACGGCGGCGCTGCTCGCCGAGGGCTGCATCATGGTCCGCGCCTGCCACCGCGACACCTGCCCCGTGGGCGTCGCGACCCAGCGGCCGGACCTGCGCGACAAGTTCGCCGGCACGCCGGAGATGGTCGCGACCTACCTGCTGTTCGTCGCCGAGGAGGTCCGCCGCGGCCTCGCCGCCCTGGGCGTGCGGTCCCTGGACGACGCGATCGGCCGCGTGGACCTGCTGCGCCCCCGCGACGTGTCCGGCTCCGCGCGGGCCGCGACCCTCGACGTGACGCCGCTGCTCGCCGATCCCGGCCCCGGCGCCCGGCGGTACGAGGAGTCGATGCCGATCCAGGCGCCGCGCAGCGAGCTCGGCGACCTGCTCTTCGACGACGCATTCGAGTCGATCTGGGACGGGACGCTGCTGTCGCTGAAGTACGACATCGGCAACGCCGACCGCACGGTGGGCGCGCGGCTCGGCGGGGCGATCGGCCTGGAGTTCGGTGCCCGCGCCGGCGCGGCCGGCGAGACGAGGCCCGAGGGCAGCGTCAGCGTCCGCTTCACCGGCGAGGCGGGGCAGAGCTTCGGGGCGTTCCTGTCGCACGGCGTCGAGTTCCTGCTGACCGGCGAGGCGAACGACTACGTCGGCAAGGGCATGGGCGGCGGACGCATCGTCGTGCGGGCACCGGCCGACGACGCCGGGGACGCCGTGCTCGTCGGCAACACCGTGCTCTACGGCGCGACCGGCGGTGAGCTGTTCGTCGCCGGACGGGCGGGGGAGCGCTTCGCGGTGCGCAACTCGGGGGCCACCACCGTCGTGGAGGGCGTCGGCGAGCACGCCTGCGAGTACATGACCGGCGGCGCGGTGGTCGTGCTCGGGCCGACGGGCTTCAACCTCGGGGCCGGGATGACCGGGGGGGAGTGCTACGTCCTCGACGCGTCGTCGGAGATCCTCGCCCGCGTCAACGCCCAGCTGGTCGAGGCGCGCCGGCCCGACAGCGCGCAGCTGTCGGGGCTGCGCGACCTCGTCGAGCGGCACGTGCGGCTGACCGGCTCGGCGGCGGGCTCGGCGCTGCTCGACGAATGGGACCGGCGCTGCGGCGAGTTCTGGCGCATCGCGCCGCGCGGGGAGCTCGCCAGGGTCGAGGCCGTCCACGAGGGCAGCGTGGGCGCGCCGGCCTGAGGGTCGCGGCGAGGCGTCGGTTCACGGTCGCGGCGCGGAGGGAAGGCTCGCGGGGGAGGGGGCGTTGCCCCCGGCAACGTCCCGCAGTCATTCGAACGACGTCAAGGATCCCGCGTGCCCGATGTCACCGTGTACTGGCGCCCCATGTGCGGCTACTGCGAAGTGCTGAAGCGCACCCTCGAGCGGCGCGGCGTCGCATACGAATCGGTGGACATCTGGGCCGACCGCCCCGAGGCCGAGGTCGTGAAGACCGCCACCGGCGGCGACGAGATCGTTCCGACCGTCCGCATCGGGAACCGGTTCCTCGTCAACCCCTCCGCGGACGAGGTCGAGGCCCTGCTCGACGCGGCGTAGCGGGCTGGACCGGGGGGCGAGCGGGCTCAGGTCGCGGCGGAGACGCCGGCGAACGCGGCCTGCCAGGTCGCCGGACCGACGATCCCGTCGACGGTCAGGCCCCGCTCCTGTTGGAACAGCCGGCAGGCACGGTCGGACTCCGGCCCGAAGATGCCGTCGACGGCGAGCGGCCCGCCGGTCGAGTCCCGCCAGCCGCGCTCGCGCATGCGCTGCTGCCAGGCGCGGACGTCGTCGCCGCGCAGCAGCGGGTCCTCTAGCCGCAGGTAGCGGCCCGGCCACGGCCGTGCTCCGTCGGAGGACACGGGCGTCGTCGCCGGGCTGCCGATCGCGCGCACCATCGCGGCGCGGGTGACCGGCCCGACGATGCCGTCCGGGTCGATGCCCTGCGCGCGCTGGAACGCCGTCGTGGCCTCGTGGGTCGCGGGGCCGAAGACGCCGTCCACGCCGACGTCGTCGGTCAGCACCTGGTTCAGCTGCCGCTGCCAGTCCACGACCGCCGGTCCCCGCGACCCGGCGCGGAGCACGCCGCCGCCGACGTCGCCCTCCACCTGGGCCTGCCGCAGGCTGGGGTACGGGTTCAGCCGGTCCGGCATGTAAGGCGCGGCCGAGATCGCCGGGTCTTCGAGCCCGGGGTCCTCGATCTCGAAGTGCACGTGCGGCTCGGTGTCCTCGGCGTTGCCGGAGTCGCCCAGGTAGCCGATCCACTGGCCGCGCGCCACCCGGGTGCCGACCCGCAGGTCGGGGGCGTACGCCCACTCCGGCCCGCCCTGCCCGTCGTCGGTGCCGGGCCGGTCGTCGTTGAGGTGGACGTAGTGGTACTCCAGGCCGTCGTCGCCACAGATTGCGATCTGGTAGCCGTATGCCCCGACCGGCTCGGTCACGCCGGTGATGCGGCAGATGGACCCGCCGCGGGCCGCGTACACCAGCTGCAGCTTGGCGCCGTAGAGGTCGGTGGCCTGGTGCCGCCGGGTCCCGTCTCCGCGCCAGGCGTGGTAGTCGTCGGAGTAGGTCACCGGCCCGCCGACCGGGAACGTGATGTCGATGACGCGCTGGTAGTCCGAGGACGCCGCGGCCGGGTCGGCGGGCGCGCCGACGAGCGCCAGGGCCGGCAGGACGGCGATCAGGAACACCGCAGCACGCTTTCGCACGCGTGAGACCGTAGGTGAGGGTGCTGCGAAAACCGTGGAGGCTCGCCCGGCCGGCCCGCGCCTGGCGGTCGGCGCCCGGCGGTCCGCGCCCGGCG
>JACCXR010000218.1 GCA_013696915.1 Euzebyaceae bacterium | reverse complement strand
GTCGGGTCGCGGGATCTGATCAAGCAACGACGGCAGGTCCTCGGTCACGGTGGACCACAGCACATCGAGGTTCACGTCGAAGTAGTGATGCACGAGGCGGTCCCGCATGCGAGCGGCGGCAGACCACAGCACGTCCGGATATTGGGCCCGGGTTGCGTCGCTGACCTGCTTTGCGGCCTCGCCGACGATCTCTACCAGCTTGGTGAGCGCAAGCTGGAGCAGTTCATCCGAGTCGAGTCCTCGCGAGCGCGGTCAGCTGCTTAGGCGACCGCTTTCTCAGCAGCTTCGACCAGGTGTCGGATGCGGACTTCGTCAAGCGGCGTCATACAGGGTTGTCGCTTGCTCGCGAACGGCGTCGCGGAAGTAGGGGCTCAAGTCCTCGTACGTCCGCATCTCGACCTCACGTCCGCCCAGGAGCTCACCCAGCTCCAGCTCGATCTGTGCGATCCGCAGCAGTCCTGGCTCGGCTCCAGGGCGAAACTCCACCAGCACGTCAACGTCGCTGTCGCTCCGAAAGTCAGCTCGCAGCGCAGAGCCGAACAGCATCAGACGCCGGATCTGACGGCGCTGGCAGAACTCTGCAAGGACCGCTTCGTCCAGACCTAGGCCGGGGCGGATCTCCATCGCTCCATCATTGCGCAGGGAACGCACTCGGGTGCTCATCCCACTCGCGCGTCGGCGACAGGTCCCACCGTCGGCCTCGTGATCGGGCGAAGCCAAACGCGCCGCCCTGCAGAGCCGAAACAGCACGCTGACCTGCGGTTATGCTGGAGCGGGTGAGAGGAATCGAACCCCCGTTGCGAGCTTGCCTTAACCGCCGGTCCGTCCCGCTCGCCCGTGCCCAGCTGCTCGCCTGGGCCGTAGGCGTCCACCGCAACCAGCCCGCCCTGCCCCTTCCAGCGGCACTCACGGCCCCGCTCGGCGCGGCCCCCGCTCCCGTGCCCGGCGGTCTTGTCGGCGACCTTGCCGCGCCACGGGCGCCCTTCGGCCGGCCGCCGACCGTCCGCGCGCATCGGTGCGTGCCTGGACCGGCTTGCCCGGTCATCCCGCGCCGCCGCGCCCAGCTCTGCCCTGACAACTGACGCAACCCGAAACGGTCCGTGACGGTACGCTGGGTTGTCAGGACGGCGGAAAGGGCCGAGGATGAACGTCAAGACCGCAGGGGACGATGCGTTGCGCACGCGGCTGGCCGAACGCGCGCAGCATGCCCCGGACGACCTGGTGCGGGTCCTGTTGGGGCTGCTCGACCAGGCCTTCGCGGACACCTGTTGGAATGCGCACATCGGGCCGTTCCTGGCGACCAGGGACGTCGCCCGGTTGCTGGGGGTGTCGCGGCAGGCGGTCGCGAAGCGCGCCGACCTTCTGGCGATCGCCACCGGCTCAGGGCGCTTGGCCTACCCGACGTTCCAGTTCGCCGGTCGTCGTGTCCTTCCTGGCCTCGGCGACGTGATCGCGCAGTTCGATCACTTCGCGGAGACCCTGACCGTCGCCTCCTGGCTCACGAGCCCCAACGCGGACCTCGGCCAGCGCAGCCCCGTCGACGCGCTGCGCGACGACGACATCGGCGCCGTCGTCGCGGCCGCCAAACGACAAGCCGCCGCGTACGCCGCCTGATGCCACTCGGCACGCCACCGAGCGGAGGCCTCGACCGGTTCCCCTCTGCGCCCGTGGCCGGACGTGGCCTGTTCCGGCTGTACGCCCACATCGACCCGTCCAACGGCGTCGAACGCAGTCCGTGGTGGTTCGCCTCCGCGCACGCCGACCCTGACCGTGGCGGCAGGTTCGACCTGCAGGAGCCCAACGGGGCCTGTTACCTGGCCGGCAGCCGCACCGCCGCGGTGCTCGAGGTGTATCAGGGTCACCAGGTCATCCCGGCCAGTGCGCTCGAGCGGCGGCGCATGGCATGCGTCGTCGCCCCTGACGGCGCGCCGGACGCGGCGGACCTAGCCTGCGCCGCGGCTCGCGGCTACGGCATCACTGGGGAGATCCACACGGTGCCAAACCGACCCGCCACCCGAGCATGGGCGGAAGCGCTGTTCGACGCCGGCTGGCGGGCACTGCGCGGGCTGGCGCGTCACGACCCCGCCCAGCAGCTCGACACCGTGACCCTGCTCGACGCTGCCGGCGCGCACCCTCCCTACGGCGATGAGGACGGCTGGGCCGTCGAGTTGGAACGTCCGGCGACCGACGCGGCGCTCCTCCGCGATCTCGCGCGCTACGGGCTCAACGTCCAGGGCGGCCTGCACTCGCCCGAATTCGTGCCTCTGGAGGACAGCGGGCTCCTCGACGAAGAGAGCTAGACCGTCGCTGGGGTCGCTTCGGGTTCACCCGCCCGCCGGCTCGCCTCCAGCGACGGTGACAGCGGCGGCGGCAGTGACCAGTTCAGTCCAACCCCGCGCCGGCAGTAGGTCGCCGCGGTCGGCAGCGACGCCGCGGCCGTAATGGTGATCGGCTTCACCGTCGGGCGCTGATCGTTGAAATGGCGGTCGATGCTTGGCACGGCGACGGGCTCATGACGCAACACGCGCGCGTCCTCGTGGGATCCGGTCTCGCCGACGCTCGGCGGGCTGGCTGGCGAGCTGGACGGGGCGGGGGCGGTGTCAAAGCTCTCGATCGCCCTTGTCTCCTCTGGCGGCGCGGCTGTCAGGATTGTCCGCGGCGGCCCGCCGTAGGTGGCGGGCTGTCTCACGTTGACCAGCACTCGTCCAGGCATGCGAAGCTCGCGCTCTACCGGGCGCTGTTCGCCGGCGGCGGTGACGTCTTGGCTTGCCGACTCGGCGGCGCTCTTCGGCGCCTTCACGGCCGTCGCTGTCCGCCGGCAACCGTCGCGGGTGCCTCCGGTCGCTGCCGCCACCCCGGCCGTCGATGCGCCTTTGGCGCCCGCGTCTGCCATGCCGGCGCCGTCCTTGACCGCCAGCGGCGAGGGCAACGCCTCCGCCCGCCGTGCGGGAGCCGGGGGATATCAGCACCCTGGCGGAGGTCCGCCCGTTACGGGTCGCCCGTGATGTGGTGGCAGGCGCCAGCGGCTCCGCGCTCTGTGGAGCCGCGGCGGGGCGCCGATGCTGGTCCTCGCCGCCGTTGTCGTCCCCGTGCGGCTCTCCGGGCGGCGGAACGTCACGTTGGCAGGGGTGGCCGTCTGGCGTTTCCGCTGTCGGCCGCGCCGAACACCGCGGCCAGTTCTTGGGGATCGCCTTGGAGGTTGCCTCGGGCGATGGCCTGATCGACGTTGACTGTCCGTGCGGCGAGCGCCAGCACTACCTCGGGGTCGGCCCGCAGAACAGTGCTCGGTGGCGGATCCGGATCGAGCACGACACGGGCGCCCGTCCCGTCGAGCTGCACCATCATCACGGTGCCTGCGGTGTCCAGCCCGACAGCGACCGGGGTGGCGCTCGTCCTGTCGCCCAGGAGAGCGCGCAGCGCTGTAGCGAGCCACGGGCCCCGGAACGTGTCGTCCCCGCGGCCCGAGCGCATGAGCGGTGTGCTCCAGCGGACGAGGGCGTCGACCGTCTCGCGGAGCTGAGCCCCCCACAGCGTGAGCGCGTAGACGACGCTGTTGCTGGCCGGGTCGAGGCGCCGCTCGACGACGCCTGCCGACACCAAGCCGCGCAGCCGGTCGGCGAGCAGGTTGGAGGCGACCCCCGGCAGCGCGGAGGCGAGATGGGTGTAGCGGGCGGGACCCACCAGGAGTTCGCGGACGATCAGCAGGCTCCAGCGCTCCCCGACGACATCGAGGGCTCGCGCCAGCCCGCAGTACTGACCGTACGATCGCCCGCTCACCCTGGACTTGACTCCATCAAGTACACTTTACTATGGCAAGCTCGGGTGCGAGCGTCGAGCGGCGGAGGTGGCTATGGGTGACGGGCGGTCCAGCGCGGGGCGCCCCGACTGGGTGAGCGAGGAGCTGTTCCCCTTCGAGAGCCACTTCTTGGATCTCGACGGCCACCGCGTCCACTACGTGGACGAGGGCGCTGGCCCGACCCTGCTGCTGTTGCACGGCAACCCAACATGGTCCTTCGTCTACCGGGACGTCATCCAGCGGCTGCGAGATGAGTTCCGCTGCATCGCGCTGGACTATCCCGGCTTCGGCTTGTCCGACGCCGGCCCTGGCTACGAGTACCTGCCTGAACAGCACGCCGCTGTTACCAGCGCGTTCATCGAGCGCCTCGAGCTGTCCGGTGTGACCCTCGTGGCCCACGACTGGGGCGGCCCGATCGGGCTGTCCGCGGCCGAGCGGAGCCCACACCGGTTCGACGGGCTGGTCCTGGCCAACACATGGGGGTGGCCGGTCAACGGCGAGCTGCACTTCGAGCTCTTCTCCCACACGATGGGAGGCCTTGTGGGCCGGGAGCTCATCAGGCGCCTCAACCTGTTCGTCAACATCATGATCCCCGCAGGTCACCGTCGCCGCACACCGTCGCCGGCCGAGATGAGGCACTACCGCGCCGCCCTTTCCACCCGGCAGCGCCGCCATGCCAGCGCCGTGCTTCCGCGCTCGATTATCCGCAGCCGCGGCTTCCTCGCCGACGTGCAGCACAACCTAAATGTGATCGAGCAGCTTCCCGCCCTCATCCTGTGGGCCGACGGCGACATCGCCTTTCGTGACCAAGAGCGGCAGCGATGGGAGACCACCTTGCCGCACCACACCACCGTCACGCTCCACGGGGCAGGGCACTACCTCCAGTCCGACGCCCTCAGGAGTTCGCGGAGGCGGTGCGCGGCTGGTACGGGACCCGAAGCGCCCCCCCGCCGCTCGACCACCCCGGTACCCATCGATGACCGGGTCGCCCCAGACCGGCCGGGCCGCCGCAGACCTGTTCGAGCAGCTTGCCGCGCGTCTCCTCAGCCAGCCGCACGTTGAGCAGGGAACCGGTTTCGGCCGGATGCCAGGCCTCAGAACCAACAAGAGGATCTTCGCGATGTTGTGTCGCGGCGAACTCGTCGTGAAGCTTCCTCGCGCACGCGTCGACGAACTCGTCGCCGCAGGCGCGGCCATGCGCTTCGAACCACGGCGCGACGGGCGCCTGATGAAGGAGTGGGCGACCCTCCCAGAGGAGCAGAACCACAACTGGGAACCGCTCGCCCGCGAAGCCCTCCAATTCGTCAGCGTCGCCACCTAACGGCCGGCCGCTCACGCTTGCCGGGCCGATCGAACATTCTGGTATCGGCTGATCCGGTCGCGGCGAGAGAGAACGCCGGTTGTCGCTATCCGGCTTCCGGGAGAATGGTGCTCAGACGTTCTGCGGACATAGCAGCAGCATCAGCATGATGCCACGCGTTCATCGGCCTCCTACTCAGCGTCATGGGCCCTATGGCTTCGGGGGCCCGTTCGCTCCCACGTCCGCCCTGGTTCCTGCGTCGGCGGTAGGCGGTCGCTCGTCGATCTCGATGCTGAAAGGGTCTGCGTCGGCGTGGCTCGGCGTGCACCAACTCGACGACCGAATCCTCGACGTGTTCCACGACGCGCGCCTTGACGCATTGGCCCGTCGCCACGTCTTGGACGAACCTGTGGCTCGTGCCGGCGTCACCGAATCTGCGCGACCTTGCCATCACGGAGACAGTGGACGTGCACCACGCGTTGCGCCGGGCACTCCCAGGAGGGAAGACTTCGACGTCGTCGTCCTGGACTGCCCGCCGACGCTCGGCCACGTCGTCATCGCGGCACTCGCCGCGGCCGACGAGGCGCTCGTGCCCGTCGCGGCTCATGCGATGGAGTTGGACGGCCTCGCCGCGGTCCACCGAAGCATCACGACGGTGCAGCGACGTATCAACCCGAACCTGCGGCTTCGAGTGCTCGCCTGCCGGGTGGATCACCGCGCTCGAGCCACCGAAGTCGTCGACGCGTTGCGTGCCCGGCCCGGCGAGGCCGTCCTGTCGACCGTGGTGCGCGAGAACGTCCGCGTTGCCGATGCGCCTCAGAGGGCAATTTCTATGTAGGCGACCCCGTCAACGCCTATCTTTTCGGTGGATCCCGGCTGACGGGCCCGTGAGGATGGCTCAGTCGAGGATGGCGAAGGCGCGGACGGGGAAGGTGCCCACGCCGCGGACCTTGACGGGGACGGCGAAGAACCGGAAGGAATGTCCCGCGAGCCGGTCAAGTCCGGTCAGGTGCTCGACGAGCGGGATGCCGGCGGCGAGCAGGCCCGAGTGCGCGGGCCGTTCGCCGCCGCGGGTGTCGTCGATGTTGACCGAGTCGATGCCCACCAGCGCGACCTGGGCGTCCACGAGCCCGCTCACCGTGTCGCGGCTCAGGTAGGGGTGATCGGGTGCGCCGTAGCGCTCGGTGCGCCAGTGGCGATCCCAGCCGGTGGCGAACAGCAGCGCCTTGCCGGCGATGTCGAGGTCCTCCAGCAGCTCCGGGCCGATGGCCTGCTCCGTCGCGGTCAGCGCGATGCCGGGGAGGTCGGCGACCGAGCCCAACGCCAGCCCGGCGAGGTCGAATCCCTCGGCGTAGCGGTGCGCCGGTGTGTCCAGGTAGGTACCGGTGTTGGCGATCATGTCGATGCGGGCGATGTGGAACTCCGTGCCCGGCGCGTAGTGGTCCCGTGACGCGTCGCGCGTCAGGTGGTCGCTGACGGTCGGGCCGGGGAGTCCGGGGTAGGTCGTCATGCCGTGCTCGATGACATGGCTCAGGTCCACGAACGTCCCGGTCATGGGGGCTTCTCCGTACTGTCAGGTTGCTGCGTCGGTCCGGCGCACGGTCAGCAGCGCCGCTACGGCCAGCATGCACGCCGCCGCGATCAGCACGGAGCGGAGCGCATGAACGTCGCGTGCGAGCACCAAGCATCTTCGGGACGAGCCGTCCATTGTGGCGTCTCTGGCCACTGCGTTGGAATGCGAGGAGGCCGTCGTGGCCGAGGCCTTGGCACGGACACGCGCCGCCACGAACCCCACTAACCGGACCTAACGTTCGTCACCATGGCGTTGCAACTTGTTAGATGGCCCTGTCTGGTGGCATGCTCAGCCCAAGTCGAGACTGACACCGCTTCGGATCCCAGCCAGTCGACTGGAGTCCGAACCCATGGCCAGCAGCTTCGCCGACCCCGACGACTTCGGGGACATGCTGAGCCTCTCCGACGTCGCGAAACTGCTCGGCGTCCACCTCGGCACCGCCCGACGCTACGCCCGCGAGGGCGTCATCCCCACCCACCGTGCCGCGCGGACGGCGCTACTACGTCCTCAAGGACGAACTGATGGACTTCATCCGCGCCCAACCCAGCGAGCCCGCGGACGACGCCGCTCCCGTACCCGTCAGACCACGAGACCTCGGACCGGACGACGAGACGTAGTCGACATCGGCAGGGCCAAGACTGCAAGCTCTCGCGTATGCCTGTGACCACCCCCCTCGGTGGTTCCTTGTCCGTCGGTAGACTGGGCGGGGAGCCCAGGGAGGCTGCGATGTCGACAAACGAACAGCCCCACCGCCCCACCGGTGGCTGGTACCCGCCCGAAGAGGCGCTCCAGCACGCGCAGCTGCTGCCACCGCCGGCGGACATGCTCATCGAGGACCTGACCGACGAGGAGTGGGACGCCTTCGTAGCGGCCATCAACGACACGTGACCGTGCCGCCCGACTCCGGGGGGCCGGTTGTCATCGACACC
>JACCXR010000185.1 GCA_013696915.1 Euzebyaceae bacterium | reverse complement strand
TGGTTCTGGACGGAGCGCTGGCAGGAGATGGAGCGCGACGCCGACGCGGATGTCGCCGCAGGACGGGTGACCAACCACGACACCGTCGAGGAGTTGTTCCACGCCTTCGAGGCATGAGGTGGCAGGTGACCGCCTCCTCGAAAGCGGACTGCAAGCGCCTGTCCCCGCGGGAGCAGCGGCTGTTCCGCGCCACCGTCGAGAAGTTCAACGAAGCATGCGACCGGTGGGTCGAGTTGGGTGGTGGCGCCGGCTGGCCGTCATCGTTGCGCGTCAAGCCGGTTGGATCGGCGCCAGGCATCTTCGAGCTGACCTGGAGCTTCCCCGGGCCCGACGGCCGGGCCACCTGGGAATGGACGGCCGTCGAGGTAGAAGGTGAGCGGGTCCCTGCCGTGCGGTGGCGGCGCATCGGCGGGCACGCGATCTTCAAGAGTCCCTGACAGTCCTCCCGCAGCGTGGAGGCCGACGTCAGTCGGTGATGTCCGAGATGGCGCCCAGCGCGCCACCTCCAGCTCGCTCGCGTACCTCGGGTCGTGCCAACCGGATGCCCAGGCGTGGGAGCGTCGCCTCGACCGTAGTCGATGCCCGGCTGCCTCGTGACAAAGTCCCGGATGGGGTAAGCTAGCTACGTGACTAAGTCTGTCGGAGTGCACGAGGCGAAGACCCACCTCAGCCGCCTGCTACGGCTGGTCGGCGCTGGGGAGGAAGTCGTGATCACCATGCGGGGGCAAGAGGTTGCCCGGTTGGTCCCGCCCCGGGCTGTCCGTGGGCCCGAACTCGGATTCGACCAGGGGCGCTTCACCGTGCCGGACGACTTCGACGCACCGTTGCCTGATGAGGTGCTGGAGGCGTTCGGATCATGAGGTTGCTGCTGGACACCCATGTCTTCCTGTGGGCTGCAGCGGACCCCGACCGCCTCGGCAAGGCTCGTGACCTCGTCGCCGACCGCGGTACGACGCGGGTGCTCTCCGCAGCCTCGGCCTGGGAGATCGCCATCAAGCACCGACTCGACAAGCTGCCATTGCCAGAGCCCCCCGCGGACTACGTGCCGATGGCGATGCGTCGGCTGGTCGTCGAGGCGTTGCCGATCGGCCACGTCCACGCCCTGCAGGTCGGCACGCTGCCGGACCACCATCGCGATCCGTTCGACCGCCTCCTCGTGGCGCAGGCCCAACTCGAGGACCTGACCATCCTCACGGCGGACCATACGATCGGCGACTACGCGGTCGAGGCCATCATCCTCTGAGCCCTCCACTGCGGGGGCATCATTCGAGAAGGGCCGCCATCCCACCCTCGCTCGCCCCTTGCCCGACGACCTTCACCTCTGCCCCGAGCCGCGTGGCTTCCTTCATCTTGAAGTCGGCCGTGACCACCGAGGGGATCCAGTCGGACCTCCGCCACGGTGTCGGCAACCGTCGGGCCACCCCGTCGGTCGACCGGACCATGGTCGCGCCACCGAAGACGTGCAGCTCACCGACGACTCCGCGGCGGGCCAGCTTCGCGGCGAGTTGGTCGAAGGCGCGCCGGAGCAGGTCGCGGTCGAGCAGCCGATCCGGTGTTCACGCGGCGCTCAGGTCGTGCCGATCCAGCATGACTCCACGACGGCGACAGGACGCGGGCGCGTGCACCAGCGCCGAAGCTCGCGCCGACGGCAGTTCGCTGACCCACCAGAAGCCGTCCAGGAATCGGTCGCTGCCGCTGGCCCAGCGAGGTGGTGCGATGTCCGCCCGGACGCACAAGTCCTCGGCGATCGCCGCGAGCAGCGCGTCGAAGCGCGGATCACCCGTCGGCTCCGGCTCGGCCGCGACCAGCAACAGCAGCGGGATGACCGTCCTCGCCAGCGGCGCGGAGGAACTCGAAGACCAGCCGCATGCGCCGGCGCTCGTCGGTGGCCCGGATCTCCGCGGCCAGATCAGCGAGGCGGAACAGGCGCGGATCGGGCGCCAGCGTCACGCCGAGCACATGGCCCGACGCGCGGATGATCCGATCGAGAACCGGCAGGCTCGGCTCGCGCGCGCCGGTCTCGTAGACCGCGATGGCGGACTGGCTGGTACCCGCCGGCCGCGCCAGCTGGCCCTGGGTCAGCCCTGCCGCGCAGCGGCCTGCTTCAACGACGTTCGCCGTCTGCGGCGCACGACGCCGGGGACACGATCGACGATCGAGGGTCTCAGCCGTCGGTCAGGGGCGAGCCTCAAGGACCATGAACGTCGGTGTCTCGGAGGCTCGTCGGAACCGGGTGAAGCCGGCGTGCTCGACCACCCGTCGGGCTGACGGATCCGCCAGGCAGGCGGCCTGCTCCGCGGACAGCCGGTACCGCCCCCGATCGTGCTCGCAGTAGGCGCTCGCCACCTGGGCGTTGAGCCATTCACGCGCCAGCCGGGGGTGGCAGCAGGTGGCCGCTGCGAGCTCGTCGGCGGTCTGGGGACCGCCGACGGCCAGCGCCCGGTACCGGCACTGAGGTAAGGAGGTGAACGGGTAGCATGAGCGACATGGCCAACACGGCGATCGACGACCGGGCGTCCGCCGAGCGGGTGCGCGAGCACGCGGACGAGCTCCGCGCCGCGGCCCACGAGATCGGCGTGACCGATGTGCGTCTGCTCGACAACGGGGTTGTGGTCGTCCACTCGGACGATCCGGGGTACCGGCACGTCATCGCACTGGTCGGACGTGCTCGAGACATCGTGGGGTCCTACGTCCACGTCATCACCGATGACGTGCCGGCCGCAGTGGGGGCCCCTCCTCTGTGAGCTCCGAGAGCCTCGCCGGCGAGGTCGAGGCGGTGCTGATGCAGTTGAGCGTGCTCCTGCCTTCAGACAAGACCGTATGGGACGCCAACCAGTTGCTCCGTCTGGCCGTTGAACGCTTGTGGATCATCGCGGGGAACTCGGCTGGCGAGTACCGCAAGTCGTTCGACAACGAGTCGCCTGTGATCGGCCCCTGGCGGGAGTTGTACGAGTTTCGCAGCATGCTCGCGCACGCGACCCTAGGTGAACTCAATCACGACCGCGTGTGGCGGGAGAGCGTCAGGGATCTCCCCCGGCTGCTCGAACAGGTGCGGGCCGCGCGGTGATGACCGCTGCTGAGGAAGTTGGTAGGACCCGGTGGCCAAGACCCGGCCCGCGGGGCGGCGTCAGCTGAGGGCGCGGCGGAGCAGCGTCGTGCCGGTCAGGTGCGCCGCCCACACGAGCGCTTCGCGGATCACCGGGTCGTCGAGGGTGCGCAGCAGCAGCGTCGAGGTCGTGACCTCGACGGCGCAGCGGGGCGACCACAGTGCCACCGGCCCGCCCAGCGGGTCGGGTCGCCGCGATGGAGGCCACGCCGTGCAGGTCGGACCATCGGGACCCGATGGCCCGCGCCCACCTGCTGGTCGCCCGGTGCGGGCCGGTCGACAGGTGTGTGCCCGCGCCCGCCCGCGTCGCCCAGTCCGAGGACACGTCCAGCAGCCGGATCGGCGCGGCGAGCTCGCGACCGCTGGTCGAGCCGGTCGAGCGTGCCGGTGGCCTGCGCCATCTCGGCCTTGCAGGTCGCCGGCGCGGAGATGTCCTCCTGCGGGCCGGGCCGTGCGGCACGGCGCCGCCCCGTCCACGCCGGGCGCAGCGGACGCGTCGAGCCGTCGCGGTGTGGGCAGCGCCACATGGCGAAACCGGTCCCACCGGGTGGGGCAGCGGCCCGCGTGCCAGCACATGCGCGTCCACACCTCGCCCGCGTCGATGGTGACGATACTCGCTGGCGGTGGGTTCGGGCAGGTCCTCCGGCCCGGGCGGCTCGGGGAGCTGCTGGCTCATCCGGCGTCTTCGTGCAGGGCCGTGTCGACCACGCGGTCGAGGTCGAGCACGGCGGCGACCCAGCCGCGCGGCGTGTGCTCCGTCCCGTCCAGGTGCAGCCCGACGCTGGGCGCGTCCCACCAGGCGGCGCCCGCGACCGGGTGCATGCCGGGCGGCAACGACCGCTGCACCCGCCTGCCGACGGAGCTCGCGGGCTCGCCGCCGTTGCCGTCGCTGTCGGGCAGCTGGTAGGCGAACACCCGCCAGGCGCCCCGGCCGGTCTTGATGCCCAGCAGCTCCACGCGGGCCCGGTGTGGTGCCGATCATGCGCCGCAGCGCGGAGTCGGTCAGGCCCAGCTGGCGGGCGGCGTCGGCGAGGGGCACGGCCCTGGCCCGGGGCCGGACCGGCCAGCCGCTGAACCCCGAGACGCTGCGGATCCGTGCGACCAAGGGGACGCTGGTCGGGGTACAGGCGGCCGACGACCGCCGCTGGTACCTGCCCGCATGGCAGTTCACGACCGACCGTGGGCGCCTGGCCGTCCGCGACGCCATCGTCGCCCTGTGGCGCTTGCTGCCGCGCGACGCTGCGTCGACGTGGACACACGCGGCGTGGATGGTGTCACCGCTCGACTCGCCTGCCGGCCCCGGACGGCACCTGCTACTGCGCAGACGACCCGGTCGGGGCGCTGCTCGAACGGCACATCGACCCGGACGCGCTCGACCCGATTGTCGACGTCGCGGACCTCGCCACCAGCGCCGTGTGGACCTGTGTCCCGCCCACCAAGTTCGACGCGGCCGATCTGACGTCGCGGGCGGCACCGGTCACCAAGGAGCTGTCCACCGTCACGCCCTACGACGTCGAGGGCGGCCCGGGGGAGTGGGCGGACGCCATCGCCGCCAACGGATGGCACGGGCTGGTTGCCTGGACACGGCTCGACCCGGCCGGGTCGCGGACGGTCGCGCTGTTCTCCAATGCCGGTACTGGCACACCCGACGGGTGGGGTGACCCCGCCGAGATGGGACTCGGGGGCAGCTGGGCAGATGACATCGGCGGGATCGTGGTCACGCGCACCAGGCTCCGCGGACATCGAGACGCTCGGCCACAGCGACGGAGGCGACTGACACGATCGACCACGTCGCGCCCCTCGGCGACGAAGGCCAAGATCTCACGCTCCCGTCGTGTGAGTTCCGCGAACGGCTGCTCCTTGGTCGCGGGGTCGCGCGCCGACTGCAGTACGTGCTCCGCGCTACCGACGCGCCGAACAACATCTCCCCGGCGGCCACCACACGGACGACCCGGAGCAGTTCGTTCTGCTCGGCGCCCTTGAGCACGTAGCCGCTCGCCCCGGCGCGCATCGCGGCCAACACCATCTTGGCATCGACGAGCATGGTGAGCGTCACCACGCGCGTGCCCGAGTGATCTGCCGTGATCCGGCGGGTGGCCTCGATCCCGTCCGAGCAGCAGATGGCTGCCCTTCCCTGGACCGCCATGAGTTCCAGGACGACTGGAACTACAACTTCGGCCCCAGTGATGTCGATGCCACATTTGACGATCCCGGTCGGCCGTATGGTTGCGGCCGCCCACGATCCGGGAGCTGCTGTCCCTCCTGCCGGCGAGCTTGCGGAGGCAGCCGGTTGCGCTGCGGGTCGAGCTTCTCGCCCGAGAACTTGCGGGGTCAGCAGCGAATCCCCGATGCCTTCGGTGTGGTGGCGAACGGTGGCACGGGCGGCATGCTGCAGTTCGCAGATCCTCAGGGGCGCCACGCGGCGAGGAGGTCGTCTGCGCCGAAGGCGGCGTCGAGCTCGGTTGTCGTGAAGCCGGTGCGTGACACCCCGACCAGGTGAGCGTCGTGAGCGCCGGGTACGTGAGCGCGCTGCTCGGCGAGCGCACGTAGATCCTCGCGCCGAAAGGGACGCCGCTCTCGCCACTTGATGGAGCCGAGGAAGACGACGTCGGTGGGCGCGGCGGGACGTGCGCCACCGACCAGGTCGACCTCGACGTCGCCGGTCCGAGTCCAGTAGCCCCCGACGTGCAGAGCTTCGGGCAGCCGCGGGTCCGGCATGAGCCGTTCCAGTGACGCACGGATCAGCGGCTCGACCGCGACGCCGCGGTAGTCCGGCCACGATCGCTCGATCCGGTCGGCGGCCACGTCTCCGCGGCCGCGCAGGATCAGCTCGGTGTGCGGCTCGACGAAGCGCAACCAGAAGCGCAGGTAGGGATCGGCGACGTGGTAGCGCGTGCTCTTGAACGGCGTCGCCGACAGCGGCCGGGACGCGCTGACGACTCGCTTGTCGTTGATCAGCGTGGTGAGCACTCGCCCGAGCGACCCCCCGCTCACGCCCGCCCGGTTCGCGATGTCGTTGTAGGTCGTCCCGCCCGCGCCGATGGCGCGCAGCACGTCGCGTGCCTGGAGCGTGGCAGGGAACTCCGCGTGCATGGCGCGCTCGCCGAGCACCACGAGCGGGGCCGTGGCGTCGGCCAGCTGCCGGCGAACGAAGGCCATCGCCGACGGGGCGTCGCCCCACTCCTGCGCCAGACGCGGGAAGCCTCCGGTGACCAACTGCGCATCGAACGCCGACGGCGCGTCGAGACCGAGCATGTGTCCGGTGTCATCCACCGACAGCGGGTCCAGGACCATCTCGCGCAGGCGCCCGTAGAGCGGTCGGCCGTACCCGCCGAGCAGTTCCATCATCGCGAGGTCGGACCCCAGCGCCACGACGAGCACGGGCGCTGCCGACAGGTGACGGTCCCACACGTGCTGGAGCACCCCCTCCAGCTCGCGATCGCGGTCCAGCAGCCACGGCAGCTCGTCGAGCACGATGACCGAGGCCGTCTGCGTCTGTTCACCGAGCAGGCGCAACAGCGCCTCCCAGCTGGCGAACGAGAGGTCACCGAAGACCGCTGCGGCCTCGAGGTCCGACGCCGCGACCGAGCGGGCGAAGGCCGCGCGCTCGC
>JACCXR010000184.1 GCA_013696915.1 Euzebyaceae bacterium | reverse complement strand
TGGTCCATACCTGTTCTGGCCCTCGCTTGGTCTGCGATGCTCCTGGTCGCGCTCGATGGTAGTGGGATAACCGCCCTCGAGGGCCTTGCACTTGCCGCTGGCAATGCAGTCGGCGGCGTTCTCTTGCGAGTCAGGCGCCTTCCAGCTCGGCCACGTGATCCGCAGATGGCGTGGCCTTACAAGTGGCGGGCGATAATGGCGCTGAAGTAGAGCGGTGGTAGGACAGGGCAGTTCATACGGCGGTCGGCACGGCGGGGTCGCGGTCGGTGACGCGGCCGGCGGCGATGTCCTCGGCGTGGTGGCAGGCGACGGTGTGGCCGGGCTGGAGTTCGCGGAGCTCGGGGACCTCGTCGGGGCAGCGGGCGACCTGGGCGAAGGGGCAGCGGGTGTGGAACCGGCAGCCGGGCGGTGGGTTGGCGGGCGAGGGCAGGTCGCCGGCGAGGATGATGCGCTCGCGGCGCATCTCCACCCGCGGGTCGGGGATGGGCACCGCGGACAGCAGCGCCTTGGTGTAGGGGTGCAGCGGCGCGGTGTAGAGCTCCTCGGCCGGCGAGATCTCGACGACCCTGCCGAGGTACATGACGGCGATGCGGTCGGAGATGTGCCGCACGACCGCGAGGTCGTGCGCGATGAACAGGTAGGTGAGGTCGAACTCGTCCTGCAGGTCCTCGAGCAGGTTGATGATCTGCGCCTGGATCGACACGTCGAGCGCGGACACCGGCTCGTCGGCCACGATCAGGTCCGGGTTGACCGCCAGCGCCCGCGCCACGCCGATGCGCTGCCGCTGACCCCCCGAGAACTCGTGCGGGTACCGGTTGCCGGCGCCCTGGGGCAGGCCCACGACCTCGAGCAGCTCCCGGACGCGGGTCTCGGCGGCCTTGCCCTTCGCGATCCCGTGGACGCGCAGCGGCTCGCCGACGATGTTGCCGACGTTCTGGCGCGGGTTCAGCGACGAGTAGGGGTCCTGGAAGATCATCTGCATGCGCTTGCGCAGCTGGCGGAGGTCGCCGGTCGACAGGCTGGCGACGTCCGTCCCGTCGAAGTCGATCCGGCCCTCGGTGGGGTCGTAGAGCCGCAGGATCGTCCGGCCGACGGTCGTCTTGCCGCAGCCCGACTCGCCGACGAGCCCCAGCGTCTCGCCCCGGCGGATCTCGAACGTCACCCCGTCGACGGCGCGGACGTCGTTGCCCCGCCGGCCGAACACCAGGCCGCTGGAGGTCGGGAAGTGCATCTTCAAGCCCTCGACCCGCACGAGGTCGGTGTCCGCCCGGGTCGCCGTGGGAGTCCCGGTCACGGACGCCACTGGTCGTCGTCCTCCGCATCCCCGTCGGCGTCGGGTCCCAGGCCCAGCCCGGCCGCGACGAGTTCGGCGTCGGGCACGGGGTTGTGGCAGGCCACGCGGTGGTCGCCCCCCGCGGTCGGCTCCAGCAGCGGGAGCACCTCCCACGACGCCTGCGTGGCGTAGGTGCAGCGCGGCGCGAAGGCGCAGCCGGTCGGCAGCTCCCGCATGTCGCGCGGCGCCCCCCCGATCGGCTCCAGCCGCCGGTGGTGCCGCTCGTCCAGACGCGGCACCGACTTGAGCAGACCCAGCGTGTACGGGTGCTTGGGCCGGGCGAACAGCTCGGTGGTCGGACCAGTCTCGACGAACCGGCCCGCGTACATCACGTGGGTCCGCTCGCAGACGCCCGCGACCACGCCCAGGTCGTGGGTGATGAGGATCAGGGCCATGCCCTCGGAGTCGACGAGGGTGCGGAGCAGGTCGAGGATCTGCGCCTGGATCGTGACGTCGAGCGCCGTGGTCGGCTCGTCGGCGATCAGGACCTTCGGCCGGCACGAGATCGCCATGGCGATCATCACCCGCTGGCGCATCCCGCCCGAGAACTGGTGCGGGTAGTCGGACAGACGGCGGCGCGCGTCAGGGATGCCGACCCGGTCGAGCAGCGCGACCGCCTCCTCGGCGGCGGCCCGCTTGTCCATGTCGAGGTGCGCCCGCAGCGCCTCGGTGATCTGGCGCCCGATCGTAAGGACCGGGTTGAGCGACGTCATCGGGTCCTGGAAGATCATCGCGATCTCGCCGCCGCGGACCTGGCGGAGGTCATGTTCGGACAGCCCGACGAGGTCCCGACCATCTAGGAGCACCTGGCCGGCCTTCACCCGCCCCGCCGGCTGCGGCAGGATGCCGAGCATCGCCAGCGACGAGACGCTCTTGCCGCAGCCCGACTCCCCGACGATGCCCAGCGTCGCACCCGGGTCGAGGTCGAACGAGATGCCGTTCACCGCGTGGATCGTGGCCCGGCGCGTGACGAAGCGCACCTCGAGGTCGCGGACCGACAGGAGCGCGGTCCGGTCCGTGGCGGCGGCGCTCCCGGGGGACGTCATGCGCGCAGCTTCGGGTCGATCGACTCGCGGAGCCCGTCCCCGATGAGGTTGATCGCGAGCACGCTCAACACGATGGCGAACCCCGGGAAGAAGACCAGGTGCGGCGACGCCTGCAGGCGGTCCTGGTTGTCCGCCAGGATCGCCCCCCACTCGGGCAGCCCGGCCTCGGCCGGCCCGAGTCCCAGGAAGGAGAGCCCCGCGACGTCGATGATGGCGGTCGCCATGGCCAGCGTCGCCGCGACGATCACCGGCGCCACGGAGTTGGGCAGGATGTGCCGCAGGAGGAGTCCCCGGCCCGGCGTCCCGACGGAGCGGGCGGCCAGGACGTAGTCGGACTCGCGGACCGCCAGGATCGACCCGCGCAGCAGCCGCGCGAACACGGGGATCGTGGTGATGCCGACGGCGAGCATCACCTGGACAAGTCCCCGTCCGAGGAGCGTCACGAGCGCGATGGCGAACAGCAGGCCCGGGATCGACAGGACGATGTCGATGATCCGCATGATCAGCGTGTCGACCTTGCCGCCGAGGTAGCCGGCGGTGGCTCCGAGCAGCATGCCGAAGCTCAGGCCGACCGCGACCGACACGACGCCGACGAGCAGCGAGAGGCGGCTGCCGTAGACGACGCGCGACAGCAGGTCGCGGCCCTGCTCGTCCACGCCGAACCAGTGCTCCGCCGTCGGGCCAGGCGGCGTCGCGGCCAGGCCGGCGACGCGCTCGTTCGGGCCGTACGGCGCGATCAGCGGGGCGAAGACGGCGAGGATCACGAACAGCCCGAGCAGGACGGCGCCGGCGATCGCCCCCTTGTTGTGGCGCAGCCGCTCCCAGGCGTCGCGCCACAGCCCGCCGCCGACGTGCTCGATCTCGAGTTCCCTGGCCTCCGCCTCGGCGACGCTCATCGCCTCACCGGTACCGGATCCGCGGGTTGAGGAACGCGTAGGAGATGTCCACGAGGAGGTTCACGAGGACCACGACCAGGACGAAGAACAGGATTCCGCCCTGGAGGACGGCGTAGTCGCGAAAGCGGATCGCCTCGAGGATCCAGCTGCCCATGCCGGGCCAGGAGAAGACCGTCTCGGTGAGGATCGCTCCGGTGAGCAGCAGCCCCACCTGCAGGCCGACGATCGTGACGACCGGGAGCATCGCGTTGCGCAGGATGTGGCGGCGGTTGACGACGCTGGACACCAGACCCTTCGCCCTGGCGGTGCGCACGTAGTCCTCGCTGACGACGTCGAGCGTCGCGCCGCGGGTGATGCGGGTGATGATCGCCAGTGGGATGGTCCCGAGCGCGATAGCCGGCAGGACGAGATGCTTCGCGGCGCTGACGAAGGCGTCCCAGTCCCTCGTGACGATGCCGTCCAGCAGGTAGAAGCCGGTCGGGTGCTCGGCGGTCAGCATCCTGACGTCGATCCGGCCGATCGTCGGCAGCCAGCCCAGCCGGACGGCGAACACGTACTTCAGCAGCAGCGCGAGGAAGAAGACCGGGAAGCTGATCCCAATGAGCGACGCGACCAGGCTGGACTGGTCGATGGCGCCCTGGTAGCGCTTGGCGGCCGCAAAGCCGAGCGGCACCCCGACGAGGACCGCCACGAGGATGGCGCCGATGGACAGCTCGACGGTCGCGGGGAAGCGGTCGAGCAGCTCCTCGCGGACCGGCCGGCGCGTCCGGATGGACACGCCGAGGTCGCCCCTGGCCAGGTTGCGCATGTAGCCGAAGTACTGCTCGTGGACGGGCCGGTCGAGCCCGAAGCGCTGCTCGAGCACCTCGAGGTCCCGTTCGGTGGCGCGCTCCCCGAGCAGGGCGATCGCCGGTCCGCCCGGCAGCGCCCGCAGGAACGCGAACAGCACGAACGACAGCACGAGCAGGACCGGGACCATGTAGAGCAGCCGCAGCGCCACGTATCTCAGCATCGGCGCCGCATCCTAGAGATCACCAGCGCGACCGGTCGACGAGCCGGACGAGCGGGCAAGGCAGGCTCTGCTCACCGCCCGGCGCAGCGTAAGAGGCCGTTCTGCGGAGCCACGCGGCGAGCAGGGCCCGAACGGGTCGGCCTGCTACTCGTTGACCGTGACGATCGAGAACGGCTCGAGCGACACCGGACTCGGCTGGTAGCCCTCGACGTTCGACGTGAACGCGAGCGCGGGCTCGGTGTGGACGTACGGCAGGCCTGGGAGGAAGTCCATGAGCATGCGGTTGGCCTCCTCGTAGAGCGCGACGCGGGCGTCCTCGTCGGTCTCCGCCTCGGCCTCGTCGAGGATGCTGACGATCTCCGGATTGTCGAAGCCCCACGCGGGCTGCGGGCTCTGGAAGAACGTCCCGATGAAGTTGTCCGGGTCACCGAAGTCGCCGGTCCACCCCAGCAGGTACATCGCGTACTGGCCCGTGTCGACGTTGCCGAGGTAGTCGGGGCTCCACGGTGCGGAGTCCTGCTGGACCGCGAACCCGGCCTCCTCGAGGTCGGCGACCATCGCCTCGTAGTTGGCCTGCGGGTCGGGCATGTAGGGCCGCGACACGTCCGTCGGGAAGGCGAACTGGATCTCCACCGGCAGCTCGTACCCGGCGTCGGTCAGGATCTGCTGCGACATCTCGGGGTTGTAGTCGTACGTCGTCACGTCCTCGGCGTAGCCGAAGAGCGCCGGCGGCATGAACTGGGTCGCGACCTCGCCCTGGCCGACGTAGAAGGCGTCGACGATCTCCTGCCGGTTGATCGCGTGCGCGATCGCCCGGCGGACCTCGATGTCCTCGAGGGGCGGGATCGCCTGGTTGAAGCCGATGTAGCCGACGTTGAAGGCCGGGCGGCTGAGCAGCTGCAGCCCCTCGGTTGACTCGATGGTCTCGAAGTCCTCCGGGGCGACGAGGTCGTAGCCCTGGATCTCGCCGGTCTGCAGCGCCTGGAGCCGGGCGGGCCCGTCGGCGATGGGACGGAAGATCAGGTTCTGGATGTTGCCGGGGAACTCGCCCCAGTAGTCGGGGTTGCGCTCCATGACGAGCTGCTGCCCGCGGGTCCACTCGACGAAGCGGAACGGGCCGGTCCCGGTCGGGTGCTCGGTCCCGTACGTCCCCGTGGCGCGGAACAGACCGTCCTCGCCGATCTCCCCCTCGTCGGCGCCGAACTCCTCCAGCGCCGCGGGGCTCGCGAACGTGAAGTTCGTCAGGGCCAGCGACGGGATGAACGAGGCGGAGGGCTTCGTCAGCGTGATCGTGGCCACGAGGTCCTCGGTGGCCTCGCAGCTGGCGAACAGCGACTCGGTCTCGCCGCCGGCGAACCCGCCGAACACCGTCTGCCAGTAGTAGGTCGCGTCGGCGGTCTGGAAGGCCTCGGGGAAGTTGTACCAGCGGTCGAAGTTCGCGCAGACGGCCTCGGCGTTGAACACCTCGCCGTCGTGGAAGGTCACGCCGTCGCGCAGCTGGAACGCCCAGACCGTGCCGTCGTCGTTGGGCTCCCAGGACTCGGCCAGGCCGGGCGCGACCTCCGTGCCCCCGAGCTCCAAGGTCACGAGACCCTCGAAAATCTGGTCGATGGCGCGCAGCGACTCGCCGTCGGACACCAGCGCGCCGTCGAGCACGACCGGGTCGGCCGACGTGCCGAACACCATCGTGGCACCGTCGCCGGCCGGTTCGGCACCGGTCTCGGTCGCGTCGCCGGTCTCGGTCGCGTCGCCGGTCTCGGTCGCGTCGTCGGGCTCCGTGCCCGCATCACCGGTCGCCGCGGCGTCCGGGGTCTCCTCCTCGCCGGCGGTGTCCCCGTCACCGCAGGCCGCCGCCACCAGCAGCAACGCCGCGAGCAACCCCGCCGCGCGTAGCCTCTTCGCCCCAAGTAGCCGCATCCGTGTCCTCCTGGTCGGCCCGGCCGGGTGCCGCCGTTGGCCCCGGTGCCCGCAGAACCTACTACATGGCTAAGCAGTCGGGGGGCGCGGCTGCCCGCCGGCCGGGTGGGCCGCCCGCCGGCCGGGCGGCCACGCGGGGAACCGCGGGCGCCCGGGCGTCGTCGGAACGTCCACGAGGCCCGGTGGGGCCGCGGGCGGCCGCTGGCTACACTGGTGCCCTCATCGCGGCCCAATGGGGGACCGCGCGTTCCTCGCGCGGAGAATCGGGGAGTGCGTGGCAACCAGTCGGCGGGTGGGCACGGCCGTGCAGTCGCTGGCTGCGACCCTCGCCCGCATCCAGGACAACGTCGGGACCGTCGTCGAGGGGAAGCCGGAGGTCATCCGGCTCGCGCTGACCGCGCTCCTGGCGGAGGGCCACCTGCTCATCGAGGACGTGCCCGGCGTCGGCAAGACGCTCCTGGCCAAGGCCATCGGCCGGTCGATCGCCTGCAGCGTGCGGCGGGTGCAGTTCACGCCCGACCTGCTGCCGAGCGACATCACCGGTGTGACCGTGTTCAACCAGGAGCACGGCGACTTCGAGTTCAAGCCGGGCGCGGTGTTCGCGAACATCGTCCTCGGCGACGAGATCAACCGTGCGGGCCCGAAGACGCAGTCGGCCCTGCTCGAGGCCATGGAGGAGCACACGGTCACCGTCGACGGGACGACCTACGAGCTGGGCGTCCCCTTCATGGTGATCGCGACGCAGAATCCGATCGAGCTCGAGGGCACGTACCCCCTGCCGGAGGCCCAGCGCGACCGGTTCATGGTCAGGCTGTCGATCGGCTACCCGTCCGTCGAGGCGGAGCTCGAGGTCCTAGAGGTCCACGGCGGCGGCGACCGGGTCGGCACGCTCGAGCCGGTGACCGACGCGCAGGAGGTCGCCGCGATGATCGAGACCGTGAAGACGATCCACGCGGCCGACGCCCTCAAGCGGTACGTCGTCGACATCGTCCGGACCACCCGCGAGCACCCCGCGGTCGAGCTCGGCGCGTCGCCGCGGGCGTCGCTGGCCCTCCTCCGGGCCTCGCGGGCGAAAGCCGCGGGCGAGGGGCGCGACTACGTCCTCCCCGACGACCTCAAGATCCTCGCGCCGGCGCTGCTCTCCCACCGGCTGATCCTGACCCCCGAGGCGCAGATGAGCGAGCGGACCCCCGCAGACGTGCTGTCCGAGATCCTGGACACGCTCCCCGTGCCGGGCAAGCGGTAGGGGCCGGGGTGCTCACCGCTCGCGGCACGACGCTGCTGGTCGGCGCAGTGCTGCTCTGGCTGGTGGGGCGGCTCCTCGGCGTGCCCGAACTCCACGTCGTCGGGCTGGCGAGCGCCGCGCTGGTCGCGGCGGGCGCATTCGTGGTGCACCTGTCCACGTCCACGATCTCGGCGCGCCGCACGGTCACCACGCCGCGCATGCCCGCCGGCGGCACGGGCGAGGTGGTCCTGGAGCTGCGCAACGACGCGCGCCTGCCGTCGTCGCTGCTGCTCGTCGAGGACGATTGCCAGTACGGACTCGCCGACTCCAGCCGCTTCGTCGTGCCCGGCCTGGGGCCCGGGAGAACCGTGACCCTGCGCTACACCGTCACCGGGGCGGCGCGCGGCCGCTACAAGGTCGGACCGCTGCGGGTGCACATCCGCGACCCGTTCGGCACCACCCAGCGGGTGCGCCGGTACACCTCGACTGCGGACCTGCTCGTGTACCCGCGCATCGAGCCGCTGCCCGAACGCGCCGTCCGCGGCAACCACCACGGATCCGGATCGAGTGAGACCCGGCGACTGTTCTCCACGGGCGACGAGTTCTACACGATGCGCGAGTACGTGCAGGGTGACGACCTGCGCCAGGTGCACTGGCCGTCGACGGCCCACCGGCAGACGCTGATGGTGCGCCAGCAGGAGCAGCCTTGGCAGGCCCAGGCGACGATCTTCTGCGACTCCCGGCGCGCCGCGCACGCAGGCAGCGGGGCCGACTCGAGCCTGGAGAAGGCCATCTCCGTCGCAGCGAGCGTCGCCTGGCACCTCGCCGACCGCGGCTACCAGCTGCGGCTCGTCACCGACGCCGACCACCGCAGCGTGGGACCCGAGCGGTGGGAGACCGTCCTGGACCGCCTCGCCGAGCTCCAGGCGTCGAAGAGCGCCGGCGTGGCCCCGGCCCTCCAGCGGGTCCGGGGCGGCGAGGGGCTGTTCGTCGCCGTGGTCGCCCCCCCGCCGGGACACGAACCCGTCGCGCGGCATCCGGACGCGCGGACGCTGCTCCAGTGCGGCCGCGGCTACACCGGCCGGGTGGCACTCGTGGTCGTCGCCGCCGGCGGCGAGCGGCGGGCGAAGGAATTCGCGACGCTGCTGGCGGCCGCCGGTTGGAAGGCCGCGACCATCGCCCCCGGCCAGGAGCTCGCCGATCGCTGGCGCGCGGCCATGGGCGAGCCGACCGCGCGCACCGCGGGGAGGACCGCGTGAGCAC
>JACCXR010000159.1 GCA_013696915.1 Euzebyaceae bacterium | reverse complement strand
ACGCCGGCACTGCGTCCGATGCCGCAGCCGACCGGCGACTCGCCGCGCGGCTTCAGGCCACGGTGGCGCGTCGACCCGCCGACATCGGGGGACTTCGAGCCCCTCCCCGCAGGGAAGGAGGTCCCGGGGTCACGCCGCGGCGGCCGGTCAGCGGTTGTCGAGGAGCATGCCCGCGCCGACGGTGCGGTTGGTGGTCTCGTCGATGAGGATGAAGCTGCCCGTCGAGCGGTTGCGGGCGTAGGGGTCGTAGAACAGCGGGCCGGTCGCGCGCAGCGTGACGCGGCCGATGTCGTTCAGCGCGAGATGCGGTGCGCCCTCGTTGCGGTGCAGCGTGTTGATGTCGAGCTGGTACTGCAGGTCGGTGACCATCGCCCGCACCGACTTCGTCGTGTGCTTCAGGACGAACATCGTCCTCGGGGTCAGCGGGCGGTCGGCCATCCAGCAGACCATCGCCTCGAGGTCCTGCCCGACGGTCGGCTGGTTGTTCTCGCGGCAGATCATGTCGCCGCGGGACACGTCGATGTCGTCGCCCAGCCGCACCGTCACCGACATCGGCGGGAACGCCTCGGCGACCGGCCCGTCGAGCGTGTCGATCGACGCGATCGTGGAGCGCAGCCCCGACGGCAGCACGACGACGTCGTCTCCGGGCTTGAGGATGCCGCCGGCGATCTGCCCGGCGTAACCGCGGTAGTCGTGGTGGGCGTCGGACTGGGGTCGGATCACCCACTGCACGGGGAAGCGGACGTCGATCAGGTTGCGGTCGCTCGCGATGTGGACCTGCTCGAGGTGGTAGAGCAGCGGCGTGCCCGCGTACCACGGCATGTTCTCGGACCGGTCGACGATGTTGTCCCCGTGGAGCGCCGAGATCGGGATGAACGCGAGGTCGGTGACCTCGAGCTTCGTGGCGAACGCCGCGAACTCCGCCTTCAGCTCCTCGAAGCGGTCTTCCGACCAGCCGACGAGGTCCATCTTGTTCACGCACACGACCAGGTGTGGGATGCGCAGCAGCGAGGCGATGAACGCGTGGCGGCGGGACTGCTCCAGCAGGCCCTTGCGGGCGTCCACGAGGACGATCGCCAGGTTCGCGGTCGATGCGCCGGTCACCATGTTGCGGGTGTACTGCACGTGGCCGGGCGTGTCGGCGATGATGAACTTCCGCCGCGGCGTCGCGAAGTAGCGGTAGGCGACGTCGATCGTGATGCCCTGCTCGCGCTCGGCCCGCAGCCCGTCGGTCAGCAGCGCGAGCTCCGTGCGATCGAAGCCCTGCCGGCGGCTGGCCTCCTCGACGGCCTCGAGCTGGTCGACGAAGATCTGCTTCGTGTCGAGCAGCAGGCGGCCGATCAGGGTCGACTTGCCGTCGTCGACGCTGCCCGCGGTCGAGAACCGCAGCAGGTCCATCTCGGGCGAGAGCACGGGGGGCATCTAGACGGCACCCGTCATCTGCGTTCGGCCTGGCGGCCTCACTGACCGGGTGCCCATTAGAAGTAGCCCTCCTTCTTGCGGTCCTCCATGGCGGCCTCGCTGAAGCGGTCGTCCGCGCGGGTGGCGCCGCGCTCGGTGACCCTGCTGGCCGCGACCTCGGCGATGACCTCCTCCAGGGTGGCGGCGGTCGACTTCACCGCACCCGTGGAGGTCATGTCGCCGACGGTCCTGAAGCGGACCGTCTCGGTGAAGGCCTCCTCGCCGTCCTGGAGGGCCACAAAATCGCTGACCGCGTAGAGCATCCCGTCGCGGCTGAAGACCTCGCGCTCGTGGGCGAAGTAGATGCTGGGGATCTCGATGCGCTCCTCGGCGATGTACTGCCACACGTCCATCTCGGTCCAGTTGGAGATCGGGAAGATCCGCAGGTGCTCGCCCTTGCGGATCCGCCCGTTGTAGAGGCTCCACAGCTCCGGGCGCTGGTTCTTCGGGTCCCACTGGCCGAACTCGTCGCGGTGGCTGAAAACGCGCTCCTTGGCGCGGGCGCGCTCCTCGTCGCGGCGCGCGCCGCCGAAGGCCGCGTCGAGGCCGTGCTCGGTGATGGAGTCGAGCAGCGTCACGGTCTGCAGCCGGTTGCGCGAGGCGCGCGGGCCGGTCTCGTCCACCGCGCGCCCGGCGTCGATCGAGGCCTGCACGCTCGCGATGATCAGCCGCTCGCCGAGCTCGGCGATCCGGCGGTCACGGAAGTCGAGCGCCTCGGGGAAGTTGTGGCCCGTGTCGATGTGCATGATCGGGAAGGGGAACCGCGCCGGCCGGAACGCCTTCTCGGCCAGGCGGAGCATCACGATCGAGTCCTTGCCGCCGCTGAAGAGCAGGACGGGCCGTTCCCGCTCGGCCGCGACCTCCCGCATGATGTGGACGGCCTCGGCTTCGAGCGCGCGGAGGTGGGTGAGTTCGTACGTCGGTGTCATCGTGCCCACAGTGTCGCCCATTTCACGGGCAGTCGCCAATGGTTCACCGGGGTCAGGTCCAGACCCGGGGGACGACACGCCGGGCGCCCGGAGGCCCTGCGGTAGCGTGACGGCCGGCGCATCAGCACAGGAGGGTCCGTGGCCGCATCCGATCCGCACGAGGAATTCGACACCGTCCTCGTGCTCGACTTCGGAGCGCAGTACGCGCAGGTCATCGCCAGGCGGGTCCGCGACGCGCACGTTTACTCCGAGATCGTGGCGCCCGACATCCCGGTCGCCGAACTCGCGCAGCGCCGTCCCGCCGGCATCATCCTGTCGGGGGGACCGAAGTCGGTGTACAGCGAGGGTGCCCCGCGGGTGGACCCGGCCCTGTTCTCGCTCGGTGTCCCGGTCCTGGGCATCTGCTACGGCCAGCAGCTGATGGCCCAGGCGCTCGGTGGGGAGGTCGCCCGCACCGGTGCGGGCGAGTTCGGCAAGACGGCGTTCCGGGCGGACGCCGGCAGCCTCCTGCTCCGCGACCAGCCGGCGGAGCAGACCGTGTGGATGAGCCACAACGACACCGTCGTCCGGGCGCCCGACGGGTTCCGCGTCGTGGGCTCGACCCCGGGAACTCCCGTCGCCGCCTTCGAGGACCCCGAGCGCGGCCTGTTCGGCGTGCAGTACCACCCGGAGGTCACCCACACCCCGCACGGCCAGGAGGTCCTGAAGGCGTTTCTCGGCGCGACCTGCGCGCGCCCGTCCTGGACGGCGTACTCGGTGATCGAGGCGAGCGTCGCCGCCGTCCGCGACCAGATCGGGGCCGGCAGGGCCGTCTGCGGGCTGTCGGGGGGCGTCGACTCGGCGGTCGCCGCCGCCCTCGTCGAGCGGGCCATCGGCGAGCGCCTCACCTGCGTCTTCGTGGACCACGGGCTGCTGCGCCACGGCGAGGCCGAGCAGGTCGAGGAGGCGTTCGGCCGGCACTCCGCCGCCCACCTGGTCACCGTGAAGGCCGCCGACCGGTTCCTCGACAAGCTCGCCGGCGTCGACGACCCCGAGACGAAGCGCAAGATCATCGGGACCGAGTTCGTCCGCACGTTCGAGGACGCGGCGGCCGACGCTGCCGGCGACGACGGCCACGCGACTTTCCTGGTCCAGGGGACGCTCTACCCTGACGTCATCGAGTCCGGCCACGGCACGGCGGCGGTCATCAAGAGCCACCACAACGTCGGCGGGCTCCCGCAGGACATGACGTTCGCGCTCGTCGAGCCGCTGCGCTGGCTGTTCAAAGACGAGGTCCGCCGCGTGGGCGAGGAGCTCGGCCTGCCGGAGGACATCGTCTGGCGCCAGCCCTTCCCCGGCCCTGGGCTGGCGGTGCGCATCATCGGCGAGGTCACCCGCGAGCGGCTGGACCTGCTGCGCGCCGCCGACCGCATCGTGGGTGAGGAGCTGCGCCGGGCCGGACTGGAGCGCGAGATCTGGCAGGCGTTCGCCGTCCTGCCGGCGATCCGCAGCGTGGGCGTGCAGGGCGACGAACGCACCTACGGGCACCCCGTCATCCTGCGCGCCGTCACGAGCGAGGACGCCATGACCGCCGACTTCGCGCGCATCGACTGGGACGTCCTCGAAGGCATCGCGGGACGCGTGATCAACGAGGTGCCGGGGATCAACCGCATGGCGTACGACATCACGTCGAAGCCGCCGGGCACCATCGAGTGGGAGTGACCACGAGTACGGGACAGCCTGGGTCGGGATGAGGATGCTCGCGCGCCGCGCCGGCGCACTGCTCGCCGCTGCTGCCGCCGCCGGTCTGTTCGTCGCGGTGTAGGCGTCCCCCGGGGGCGCCGGGGAGGACCGCAGCTACCGCATCGGCGACGTCGCGATCCAGGCGGAGTTGGGCGACGACGGCGCGCTGCACGTCCACGAGGAGCGCACGTTCGTCTACGACGGCACCTTCCGGGGCGCGTTCTACACGCTGCCGCTCCGCGACGGGCAGGCGGTCACCGGTTTCACACTGCGGGACTCGACCGGCGTCAGCTACGAGGGCGTGACCGGCGATGACGAGCGGCCGGGCACCTACGTCCTTGAGCAGTCCGGCGACGAGTTCTCGGTGACGTGGTTCTACGGGGAGTCTGCGACCGACGAGTCGCGGACGTACGAGCTGGACTACACGGTGACCGGCGCGGGCACCAGGCACGCCGACGCGTCGCAGCTGTACTGGCAGTGGATCGGGACCGGCTGGGACGTCGCGACCGACCGGATGGTCGCCGACCTCACGCTGCCGTCCACCGCGGCCGCGCTCACGGCCGGCGAGGATCTGCTCGTCTGGGGCCACGGGCCCCTGACCGGCACCGTCGAGGTCGTCGACGCGGGCGTGGTCAGGACCGAGGTCACCGGCCTCGCCCCGAACACGTTCGTCGAGCTGCGGGTGCTGATGCCGACCGCGGTGCTCGGCGCAGCCGCCTCCGACGGGCAGGAGGTCCGCGCGGAGATCCTGGAGGAGGAGGGCTGCCTGGCGGTCGCGGCGGACGCCGATAGGGCCGAGGCGCGCGGCGAGGAACCGGCAGAGGACTGCGACCCGCGGGCCGGGCTGGCCCGGGTTGGCAACGGCGTCCTGGCGGCCGGTCTCGTCGGCGCTGGCGCGGCGTGGACGCTGCTGTTCCGCCGCTACGGCAGGGAGCACGTCCTGCCGCGGGGCCTGGCGGACTACGAGCGGGAGCTGCCGTCCGACGACCCGCCGGCTCTGGTCGCCTTCCTGCTCGGCTGGGGCAGCCTCGGCGACGACGCCCTGGTCGCGACGATCATGGACCTCGCGCGGCGCGGGAGGATCGGCCTCAGCCGCGAGCAGGTGACGCGGGACGGCTTCTTCCGCGACCGCACGACCGACGTCCTGGTGATGCGCCGGCTGGCGACGCCGAGGAGGACTGGGAGCGGTCCGTCCAGACGCTGCTGTTCGCGAAGGCCGGCGACGGCCGGCAGGTGACCGACGCCGAGCTCAAGGAGTGGGTGAAGGACCACCGCGCCGAGGCGTACCGCTGGTGGCAGTCGTGGGTCAGCGAGCTCGAAGCGGCCGGGCGCTCCCGGTCCTGGATCGAGCCGAAGGGTGGATGGTGGCGTCCGTCGCGCTCGGCGTGGCCCTGATCGCCGTCGCGGTCGCCGCCGCGGTCGCGTTGCGCGCCGCGCTGCCCCTGGCCCTGCTCGCCGGCGCCGCGGGCCTGGCCATGCTCGCCGCGACCCCGTTGCTGCGACGGCGGACGCCGGCGGGCCGGGTGCTGCACCACCGCTGGAGCCGGTTCGGCAAGTTCCTCACCGACTTCAGCATGATGCCGGACCGCACGCCGGAGATGCTGCCGCTCTGGGGGCGCTACCTGGTCTACGCGGTGCCGCTGGGCGTCGCGGACACGGTCATGGGCAACCTCGACGCGAACCTGTCCGAGGCGGAGCTGCAGCGCGCCGGCGGCGGCTGGTACTCCTACGGGGTCCACGGGGGCCGGCACAGCTTCGCGTCGGGGATGTCGTCGCTCTCGGCGGCCATTCCGGCCAGCGTGATCGCGTCGTCGCCGTCGTCGAGCAGCGGCGGGGGCGGGGGTTTCTCGGGCGGCGGGGGCGGCGGCGGCGGCGGCGGTTCCGGCGGCGGCGCCTTCTGACCCGCGGTCGGTTCCGACCCCTCTCGGGTCCCACCGGATTCCCACAGCTACGCTCAGCTACCACGGGTCGGCTGCACGGAGCTCCTCGAACGTGATGGTTGGTTCGATGATGTCGAACGACGTGCGCAGGTCGTCGGCGTGGGCGGTGGCGGGTTCGCTGGCCAGCGGTGGCGGCGGGTCGGGCACGCCGGCGTCGGCGAACACCGCGATACCCCGGCCCGGGCCCGGATCGAGGCGCAGCCAGTAACGCAGACCGGCTCGACCTTCGGCGTGGACCGCGTCGGCCCACGCCCAGGGCACGTCGTACGGCACGCTCACGCCGAGCTCTTTGGAAAGCCGCGAGGATCGGTGAGTGGTGTCGGCGACGACGTTCCACGTGGCCGGGAGCCGTCCGTGCCACACGAGACTCCGGCGGTGGGCGGCTGGAGGGCATTCAGGCGGCGACGCGCGCGGACCAGCGGTGGGCGGCGGCTCGCAACCGCTGGTCGAGGCCGTGACGGTCCAACCAGGCCTGAGGAGCAAGACCGTCCAGGCCACGATGCCCGCCGGTCATCCAAGCGATGCGGGTGAGTTCGGACGGTCCACGGTCGGGGAGCAGCCGCCACAGGGCGATGACGTCGTCGCGGGGGATCAGGCGCCCAGGAGCGGTGCGGAACTGCCACGCCGGCCATGCCCATCTGCCGTCGGCCGTCTTGAAGCCGACGAGTCGTCCGTTGCGCTGCCGGTCGCGGACCGCCTCGTCGGTGATCGCGTCGCTGGTCGTCCCGGGCAGCAACCGGGTCAGCTGGCCCGTGGTGTAGACGGGACCTACCCGCGCGGCGAACCGGTTCGGGCGGGGCAGGAGCGTGCGGACGACGGCGGCGATCCCGTCGATCCCCCCCACCTCATCGAGATCGCTTCCCGCCTTCGCGAGGGTGTCGGCGTACTGCTCGACGATCTCCGTCAACGCGGCGACGAGCCGCTCCGTCCTTCACCATGCGCCCCAAAGAAAGCCTTCCTCGACACTTGCCCCCGAGCATACGAAGCCCAAGCCGGCAAAGCGTCCGACAGCCTCCCGAGCCGCGTCACGCCTACCGGCCGGGCCGCCACTGGTTCGCCCGCTCCCCGGCGGCGGCCAGCCGCGCGGTCTCCTCGACGCGCTTCGCGCGGGTCTCCGGCCGCTTCGCCTGGACGATCCACTCGAGGATCCCCCGGCGAGCCGACCGCGGGAAGCCGTCCCAGTGGTCCCGCGCGCCGGCGTGCCGGTCGAACGCCTCGGCGAGGTCGTCCGGGACCGTCAGGTTCTCCACCTCGTCGAGCAGGTGCCACGAGCCGTCGCTCCTCGCCGCCTCGACCACCTCGCGGCCAGCGGGTGCCAGGCGGCCTTCGCGGTCGAGCCGCTCGATCCGCTGCTGATTGGGACGGGACCAGCCGCTGCCCGCCCGCCGTGGGGCGAACCAGAGCATCGAGCGGTCCTCGTCGAGCTTGCGGGCCTTGCTGTCCACCCATCCGAAGCGGAGCGCCTCGGTGACGGCTTCGTCGTACGCCATCGCCGGCTGGCCGGTGTGCTTCTTCCAGTAGATGAGCCACACCCCGGTCCCCCGCCGATGGTTGCGCTGCAGCCACTCGGCCCAGGCCGCCGGGTCTTTAGGATGCGTCCGATCGTGGTCAAGCGGCTCACGGCTCATCGGCGCATGCTTCCACGTGCGGTCCCGGCGGGACACTGCCCAGCATGAATGAAGGCGGGTGGCCGGCATGGGCGACCGAAGCCGTGGAGATCGCTGAACCGGACCCCCGGTGGGACCGGCGGGCGCGCGAGCTCCGCGGGGCGGTCCAGCAGACGCTTCAGCCGTGGCTGACCGCCGCCGTCGAGCACGTCGGGAGCACCGCCGTCGCCGGCCTGCCGGCGAAGCCGATCATCGACCTGATGGCGCCCGTCGCAGCACTCGAGGACCTCGAGCTCGTCGCGGCCATGGTGGCGACCCCGGGATGGCACCACGTCCCGCCCGTGCTCGACCTGCGGCCTTGGCGCCGGTTCTTCGTCCTCGTGGAGGACGGCCGCCGCGCCGCGCACCTCCACCTCCTGCGCGCCGGGGACCCGAGGCTGGCGGACATGGCGGTCTTCCGCGACCGGCTCCGCTGCAGCCCCCGCCTCGCTGCGGAGTACGCCGCGATGAAGCACAGGCTGGCGGACGAACACCGCGCCGACAGGGAGGCCTACACCGAGGCCAAGACAGGATTCGTCGTCCGCGTCGTGCACGGTGAGGGGCCGCTCGGGCTGTGAGCGACCCCGGCCTGTGTCGACTGGGGCGGCTAAAGCCGACCCCAGTCG
>JACCXR010000138.1 GCA_013696915.1 Euzebyaceae bacterium | reverse complement strand
GTCGAAGGCGCCGTGGTCGGCGAGCACGTCGACGCGCAGGCCGGTAATCCTGCCGTCCTTCGCGCAGATCTCGCTCTTCATGATGTAGTCGCGGGCGAAGCCGGTCGACATCAGGTTCTCGGAGCGGTTCTCGACCCACTTGACCGGAACCCCGGCGACGATCGAGCCGGCGATCGCGCACACGTAGCCCGGGTAGACGGGGACCTTGTTGCCGAAGCCGCCGCCGATGTCCTGGCAGCGGATGCGGATCATGTGCTCGGCGAGCCCCGCGACGTGCGCGTAGACGGTGCGGTGCGCGTGCGGCGCCTGGTTGCCGTTGTAGAGGTCGAGCTGGCCGGTCGCCGGGTTGAAGTCCGCGATCATGCCGCAGGTCTCGAGCGGCGCCGGGTGACAGCGCGGGTAGATGATGTCGCGCGCGACGATCGTGTCGGCCTCGGCAAAGGCGCGGTCGGTCGCGGCCTCGTCGCCGGCCTCCCAGGTCGGGCTCGCGAGGTTGTCGCGCTGGCCGGACTTGTCGTCGCGGATCAGCGGCGCCTCGGGGTCGAGCGCCTTGCGGGCGTTGACGACGGCGGGGAGCGGGTCGTACTCGACGTCGATCAGCGCCAGCGCGTCGTTGGCCGAGTACTCGTCGGTCGCGATCACGAACGCGACCTCCTGGCCCTGGAAGCGCACCTTGTCGGTGGCGAGCACCGCCTGCACGTCGGCGGACAGGGTCGGCGCCCACGCGAGGTTGAGCGGCTCGAGGTCCTTGCCGGTGATGACCGCGCGCACCCCCGGGTGCGCGGCCGCCTCGGTCGTGTCGATCGACACGATGCGCGCGTGCGCGACGGGGCTGCGCAGGATCGCGCCGTGCAGCATCCCGGGCAGCGTGATGTCGTCGATGTAGCGGCCCTTGCCGCGGATGAAGCGCGGGTCCTCCTTGCGCTTCAGCCGGCCGAAGCCGATCGGGCGTTCTTCGACCGGGGGGTCGGAGGTGGTGGTCACGTGGCAGCGGCCTCCTGCTGTGCGGGGTGGGCGGCCGCCCACCGGACGGACCGGACGATCGTCGCGTAGCCCGTGCAGCGGCAGATCTGACCGGAGATGGCCTCGCGGATCTCGTCGTCGGTGGGATCGGGGTTGCGGTCGAGCAGCGCGCGGGCGGTCAGCATCATCCCCGAGGTGCAGAACCCGCACTGCAGGCCGTGGCACTCCATGAACCCCTGCTGCACCGGGTCGAGCTGGCCGTCGCGCTCCATGCCCTCGACGGTGGTGACGTCGTGACCGGAGGCCATGGCGGCGAGCACCGTGCAGGACTTGACCGGCTCGCCGTCCATGAGGACGACGCACACCCCGCAGTTGCTGGTGTCGCAGCCCCAGTGCGTGCCGGTCAGACCGAGGGTCTCGCGCAGGAAGTGCACGAGGAGCGTCCGCGGCTCGACGTCGGCTGTGGCCTCCTGGCCGTTGACCGTCATGGCGACCTTCATGTGGCGACCTTCATGTCGTCGACTCCTGTCCGAGGGCGCGGGCGGTGGCGCGGCGCAGGGCACGGGTCACCAGCTCGCCGGCGAGGTGGCGCTTGTAGTCGGCCGGGCCCCGCTGGTCGCTGACGGGATCGCAGTCCTCGGCCGCCAGCCTGGCCGCCTCGGCGAACACGTCGTCGCCGGGAGCACGGCCGCGCAGGGCCTCCTCGGCGCGGGTTGCGGTTCCGCGGTCGAGCCCGACGGCCGTCAGGCCGACGCCGGCGTCGGCGATGCGGCCGTCGTCCAGCCAGACGGCGGCGCCGGCGGCGGCGATGGCCCAGTCGCCGACCCGTCGCTCGACCTTCTCGTAGGCGCTGCCGGCGCCGGGACGGATCGGGAGGCGGATCTCGGTGAGGATCTCGCCGTGCGCGACGGTCGTCTCGTAGGGGCCGCGGTGCAGCTCGACCATAGGAATCGTGCGCTCGCCGTCCGGGCCGCGGATGACGACCTCGGCGCGCAGGGTGCCGCACACGGTCGACAGGTCCTCGGCAGGGTCCGCCTGGCACAGCGAGCCGCCGATGGTGCCGCGGTTGCGCACGACCGGGTCGGCGATGACCCGTTCCGCGTCGGTGATGATCGGGAAGTGCCGGGCGACCTCCTCCGACTCGGCGAGCGCGCGGTGGCGGGTGAGGGCACCGATCCGCAGCCGGTCGCCGTCGGAGGAGATGAAGTCGAGCTCGTGCAGGTCGTTGATGTCGATCAGGCACTCGGGCCGGGCGAGGCGCAGCTTCATCATCGGCAGGAGGCTGTGACCGCCCGCCAGGAGCAGCGTCTCGGGGCCGTGGCTCTTCAGCAGTTCGAGCGCGTGGTCGATGCTGGTGGCCCGCTCGTAGCTGAACTCGGCAGGGATCTGCACGTCCGCCCTTTCCCGGGAGGTCCTTGCACGCGGGTCGCGCCGAGACTGCACATCCGAGCCGGGGACGTCAAGGGTGGGGACCACCGGGTCGGGAGCGTCGGCGCAGCCGTTGAAGGGTCGGCGCAACCACCGGCGCCTGCCCTTCAAAGGTTTGGGGGCGCCCACACCGGGCGCAGCGCCGCCGCCAGGCCGAGAGCGAGCCACGTCGGGAGCACCGGCGGGTCGCGCTTGTCGATTCCCAGCCAGGCGGTGTCGATGCCCGGGACCGGCCGGAAGGCCTGACGGCCGACACGCTCGCCGAGCTCGAACCTCCACCACGGCGCCCAGGCCGCTGAACGCAGGGAGGTCGGCGGCTCGGCGGCGCGCTTGACGGCGACCGCGCGCTGCAGCAGCAGGTCGGCCCGCCAGGGTCCCTGCTCTGGGTCGTCGAGCAGTCGGGAGAGCACCGCCGTCGTGAGCGAGAACGGGGGGCTGGACACCACCCGGTAGGGCGAGGGCGGGAGCCGCACGCGCCGCAGGTCGGCCTCGACGACCTCGACGCGACCGGCGAGCCCGGCCGCGGTCACACTCCGGCGGAGGCTCTGCGCCCACCTGGGGTCCCGCTCGACGGCGACGACGCGGGCGCCGGCGGCCGCGAGCGGAAGCGTCAGCGCTCCGGTTCCGGCGCCGAGGTCGACGACGAGGTCGTCGGGTCGGAGGTCAGCGCGTGAGAGGAACCGCCGGACGACCCGCTGGTCGACGAGGAAGTTCTGGCCGTGGGTCCGGCGCCGCAGGTCCCGCGGCGTGGGCCGCCGTGCCCCGGACACGGACACGGACCATCGTCACAGTGCTCATGGCGAGACGATACACCGCAATCGCTGGCCAGCGTCCCGGTTCAACCCTCGGCTCGTCGCAACCGTTGAAGGGTAGGCGCCAGCACCGGCGCCTACCCTTCGAATGCTGGTCTGAGCAAAGATCGGCGGCACGGCCGCTGAATCCCGAGGAGCCCACGATCACTGCCACGATCCCGCGTCCGCCGGAGTTCCCACGGCGCCGTTGCCCGCTCGACGTCCGCGGCCGGCAGTCAGGATGACCGGGGGCAGCGGCCGCCCACGGTCCGGGCGGTGCTCACCACCCACCCCCGCCTGGCCTGACCAGCCGTGACCGTGCTCGTCGACCCCCTCCGACCGTATCCCCGCGCACGGTTGCCGTCGGCGCTGTGGTGCCACATGGTGAGCGACTCCGGGCTGGACGAGCTGCACGAGCTGGCCGGCGTCATCGGGCTGCGGCGCGCGTGGTTCCAGGGTGACCACTACGACCTCACGCCAGGGGGTCGCGCGGCGGCGGTGGCGGCGGGCGCCGTCGAGGTCAGCTCACGCGAGGTCGTTCGGCGCATGATCGGCGCGGACGGCTCGCCCGGCCGGGTGCGGCCGAGGAGGGCGGGGGGCGGGTGAGCCGGCCGGCGGCGGTCCCGGCTGGAGACGGATCACGCCGGCGGGAAGCCGCGGGTCCGAGGTTCCGTGGGCTCGCGCCCGGCCGCGGTCAGTGGAGCGGTTAGCCGGGGCGCTCGGCGACGTACAGGCTCTGCAGCCCGCGGCCGATGAGGCCCTCGACGTCGGACAGCACGGACTCTGCCAGGCCGACACCGTGCGGCTCGACGGTCGTGCGGGCGTCGAGGCAGACCCACTCGCCGCGGGGCATCCGGTGCAGGTACACGGTGAGGTCCGGGTTGATGAAGACCCAGCGGCGGTAGTCGAGGACCCCGCTCACCCCGTTGCCGGAGTCCGCCGCGACCAGAACCCGGGCGAGGGGCCTGGGCTCCTCGCCGGCGACGACGGGATGGCGGAGGCGCATCCAGACCGTGGCCGGACCCGGCTCGGTGAACCCGCCGGTGACGAACCGGGCGTCCATGGCCGTGTGGTAGCCGACGTCGTGCCCGGTCGGGAAGAACGGTCGCAGCCGGCCTGCGTCGGGGCCCGGCGGCAACGCGCGCTCCGGCGGCCGGTCGGCGGCCGCCGGCGGGGCGGTGGTGCGGATCCGCCACGCCGTCGCCCGCATGACCTCGACCTCGCCGGCGTGCAGCGACGCGCCCAGCAGCTCCACGTTCCGACCCGGACGGATGACCTCCGTCGCCACCCTCAGCGGCGTCATCGGGACCGGACGGAGGATCTCGACGGTGACGCGGACGATCTGCCCGTCACCGCGCTGGTGCCGCTGCTCCATGACCGTCCCGAGCAGCGCCGCCGGAGGGCCCCCGTGCTGGGCGTCCGCCGCCCACGGTCCGCGGGTCAGCTCCGTGGGGACGTACGACCCGCCGTCGGGAAGGAACAAGGCGTCCACCATGCGCCTTAAGGCTAGCCGCAGGCTAGCCGCGCCCCGGGTGATGAGGCTGCCCCGCCCTGTGGACAGACGGCCCGACGCCGCCGCCGTCCGGGTTACCGTCGATCCCGACACGGCCGTGCGGCCCGCCGCGCGGCCCCTCGGATGTGGGGTTGACCATGGCAGGACGGTGCACGACCCGGCGCGCCCGGCCTCCCGGAGCGGGCGGATGAACCCGCGCCAGCGCCGGGGCGCTCTCCTGATCGCGCTCGCCGCCGTCGGCGCGGCGGGCGTGCTCGTCTGGGTCGCGCGGTTCGTGGCCGACGTCGAGGACCAGGTCGGCCCTTCCGTGCAGGTCCTGCGCCTGAGCGTCCCCGCGCCGGCGCACCAGCCGGTCCCGCCCACCGCGGTCGAGACGGTGACCGTCCCGCAACGGTGGGCACCGCCCGCGGCCCTGCGCCGCGCGACCGAGGTCAACGGTCTGGTGGCCGCGGCCGCGCTGCCCGCCGGGACGCTGCTCCAGGCGGGCATGCTCGTGCCGCCGCCGGCGCTGCGGGCGGGTCAGCGCGAGATCACGGTCCTGGTGGACGCCGGCACCGGCGTGGCGTCCAGCGTGGCCCCGGGCATGGTGGTCGACGTCTTCGCCACCTTCGCCGGCTCGCCCGAGCAGGCCCCCCAGGCGAGGGTCGTCGTCGACCGCGCACGGGTGCTCGCGGTGGGTGCGGCCGAGGCCGGCGAGGCCCCCGCGGCTGCGATGGCCGGCGGAGAGCTGGTCCCCGTCACGTTCGCGGTGAGCGTCGAGGAGAGCTTGCGCGTCGCCTACGTCGAGAGCTTCGCGACGAAGGTCCGGCTCGCGTTGCGGGCGCCCGACGACACCGCCCCGGTCCCGTCGGCGAGCCGCAGCTACGGTCCGGGATCAGGAACGGTCGCGGAGGGGACGTGAGCTACCGGATGCTGCTCGCCAGCCCTGCCCCCGCGGTCGTCGCCCAGGCACGCGCGCTCGCCGCCGAGAGCGGCCAGCTCGAGATCGTCGGCGTGGTGGACACCACCGCCGACGTGCTGCCGGCGCTCGCCCGGCGCGCCGTCGACGTCGCCGTCCTCCACGAGGATCTGGGCCCCCTCCCGGTCCTCGACCTCGCCCGTCAGCTGACAGCCCGTCTGCCGGAGCTCGGGATCGTCCTGCTCGGCCGGGATCCTTCGCCGGACATGCTGCGGGCGGCGCTGCAGGCGGGTGTCCGCGGCATCGCGACGCTGCCGTTGGGGCTGGAGGATCTGCAGCACAGCGCCGCGACCGCGGGCGGCTGGTCGCGCGCCCTGCGCGCCGCAGCCCCCGCCGGGTCCGGGCGGGGGGCGGCCGCCGGCGGCACCCTGATCGCGGTGGCCGGCGCCAAGGGCGGCGTCGGCGCCACGACCATCGCGGTCCACCTGGCGTTGGAGGCCGCGCGACGCTCACCCGGTCGCGTGTGCCTCGTCGATCTCGATGTCGCGGCCGGCGACGTCGCCGGGCTGCTCGACCTGCGGCACCGCCGCAGCCTCGCCGACCTCGTTGAGGTCGCCGACGACCTGACGCCCCCGCAGCTCGAGGACAGCCTGGCCGCGGCGCCGGACGGCCTGCGCGTCCTGCTCGCGCCGACCGGGGGAGATGCCGGGGGCAGCACGCCGGCGCTGCCGGTCCGCAGCATCCTCGCGGCGCTGCGTTCCCGGTTCGACGTCGTCGTCGCCGACGTCGGCACCGTCGTGACGGCCACCGGCGCGGTCGGGACCGAGACGGCCGACCTCGTCCTGCTCGTCACGCTGCCGGACGTGCTGGCGCTGCGGGCGGCCAACCGGGTGCTCGACCGGTGCCGAAGGCTCGATGTCCGCCCGGAGGGTTTCCGGGTCGTCGTCAACCGGGCGGCACGCCGCGCGGAGGTGCAGCCGGAGCTCGTGGCGAGGACCCTTGACGCGATGGTCTGCCGGGCGTCCGTCCCCGCGCGATTCGCGGAGCTCGAGCGCGCCGTGAACAGCGGCGCGGCGGAGCGCGTTGACCCCGCCGGCGCGGTCCGCACGGCGATCGGCAGGCTCGCCGATGAGCTCCTGCCGCCCGCCGCCGGGCACCGCAACGGCCATGCCCGGCGGCGGTCCCCGCTGAGGCTGGCCCTGCGGGGGCAGGGAGGTCAGGTCGCCACAGAGCTCGTCGGCCTCGCGCCGCTTCTGGGACTGCTCGCGCTGCTCGTCTGGCAGCTCGTGCTCGTCGGCTTCACGTCCGTCCTGGCGGGTCATGCCGCCCGGGAGGCCGCCCACGAGCTCGCCGTCTCCGGCGACGAAACGACCGATGCCCGCCTGCGGGACGTCGCCGCCGCCGGCTTGCCGACGGCATGGCAACGTGCGTTGCAGCTCGAACGCGCCGGCCCCGAAGGCCCGGGGACGGACCCGCCGCGGGTGGTGGTGCGCCTGGAGGTCCCGCTGCTCGTGCCGGGGCTGTTGTCCACGCCGCTCGCGATGACCGCCGAGGCCGGCGCCGTGCTCGAACGCGCGCGCCCCGTCGCGCCGGTGCCGTGGTGACCGCGACCGCACGGCGCCTCGCCGCCGACCGGGGGACCGCCGCGGTGGAGGCCCTCGGCGGCCTGCCGTGGCTGCTGCTCGCCGGCCTGCTGGTGTGGCAGCTCCTCCTGACCGCCGCCGCCGCGGCAGCGGCGGAGCACGCTGCCCGCAACGCCGGTCTTGTCCAGGCACGGGGCGCGACAGCCGTCCAGGTCGGCGACACGGCGGTGTCGTCGCTGTCGCCGTGGCTGCGCTCCGGCGCGACCGCCGTGGTCAGCGGGGGGCGGGTGACGGTCCGGGTCCCCGTGCCCGTCGTCGCGCCGGGCGTCCGGTCCGACGCGCTCGTGCTCGAGCGGTCCGCGACCTTTCCGGCGCAGTGAGGAGAACCGCATGAGCCTCCTCCGCGGCTTGCCGGGCACCCGAGCCACCGGTGGCGAGGATCGCCCCCCGGCCCAGGACGTCGGGGCGCCCGCCCCCGACCTCGCCGCACTCCGACGCCGGCTCCTCGACTCGCTGGAGCTCGACCAGGTCGCACAGCTGTCAGGACCGCAGCGGCGGGCGCGCCTGGAGCGGGTCGCCGGCCAGCTGCTCAGCCGCGACGGGCCGCTGCTGTCCTCCCAGGAACGCGCCGCGGCGGTGCGACGGGTCGTCGACGAGGCGCTCGGGCTCGGTCCGCTCGAGCCCCTGCTCGCCGACGACACCGTCACCGAGATCATGGTCAACGGGCCCGACGAGCTCTGGGTGGAGCGCGAGGGGCGCCTCGAGCGGCTCGAGGCGGGCTTCACCGACGCCGAGCAGCTCGCCACGACCATCGACCGGATCGTGTCGCGCGTGAACCGGCGGGTCGACGAGTCCAGCCCCATGGTCGACGCCCGCCTGCCCGGGGGCGAGCGGGTCAACGTCATCCTCCCGCCACTCGCCCTCAACGGCCCGGCGTTGACCATCCGGCGGTTCCCGACGCCCTACACGCTTCCCCAACTCGTCGACCGGGGCAGCCTCGACCAGCCGCTCGCGGACCTGCTCGCCGGCATCGTGCGCGCCAGGTGCAACATCGTGGTCTCCGGCGGCACCGGCACGGGCAAGACGACCTTCCTGAACGCGCTCTCGGGACTTCTCCCGGCCGACGAGCGCATCATCACCATCGAGGACGCCGCCGAGCTGTCCCTGCAGCAGCCCCATGTCGTGTCGCTCGAGGCGAGACCGCCCAACGTGGAGGGCCGGGGCGCCGTCGACATCCGCGACCTCGTCCGCAACAGCCTGCGCATGCGTCCCGACCGGATCATCGTCGGCGAGGTCCGCGGCCGCGAGGCCCTCGACATGCTGCAGGCGATGGGCACCGGCCACCAGGGCTCGTTGGTGACCGTGCACGCGAACTCCACCGAGGACGCCGTCCTGCGGTTGGAGACGCTCGCGTCGATGACCGAGCTCGACATCGCCTTCGAGGCGTTGCGCGAACAGGTCAACGCCGCGGTCGACGTCGTGGTCCACCTGGCCCGCGGTGCGGACGGGTCCCGGCGCGTGGCCGAGGTCGCGGCCGTCGCCTCACGCCGGCGGGAGCCGTTCCGGCTGACCGTCATCGGCGAGTTCGCCTCCGAGCCGCTCGGCTCCGACCGGATCGTCCGCGGCCGGTTCCGCCACCACGCGCTTCCCGGCCAGCTCGCGGAACGCCTGCGGCTCGCGGGACAGACCGTTCCGGCGCCCTTCGCCGCCGCTCCCGGCGCTGGGGCTGCTCCCGGCGCTGGGGCTGCCGCTGCCGGCGCCGTTCCCGCTGCTGCGGCCGGAGCCGCTGGCACCGCCGCCACCCGCGGCGGGCCGCACTGGCAGGCGTCCTGACGATGGGCGCGCCGGAGGGGATCGCCGTCCTGGTCCTGGTGACGTGCGGCGCGCTGCTCGCGGGGCTGGCCCAGCTCGGGCGAGGAGGCGCCGACCGCGCTGCGATGTCCCGGCGCGTGCGGGCCGGATTCGTCGCGCGCCCCCGCCGGGCGAGCGCGGGGGCGGCGGTGGCGGACAGGATCGCCCGCACCCCCGCGGCGGCGCGGGTGCGTGCCCGTCTGGACGCCGCTGGGCTGCAGGTGGGGGCTTCCCGTTTCCTCGCCGTCACGGCGGTTTCGGGAATCGCCCTGCACGTGGCCGTCGCCGGCACCCTGCCGCCCTGGTTGGCGGTGGGGGCAGCGTTGGGGGCGGTGCGGGGCTGTTGGGCGTGGCTGGGCTGGCGGGCGGATCGGCGGCGGGAAGCCTTCGCGGCGCAGCTGCCCCAGCTCGCCCGCATGCTGGCGGGTGCCTCGTCGGCGGGG
>JACCXR010000134.1 GCA_013696915.1 Euzebyaceae bacterium | reverse complement strand
CTGCTGCCGTCGCTGCTCGCCGCCACACAGGAGGCCGCGCTCGCCTGCCAGCCGTGGGTCGGGCGCGGCGACTGCAAGGCCGCCGACGCCGCGGCCGTCGCGGCACTCCGGGAGGCGCTCGCCGGCTGCCCGGGCCGGGGCACGGTCGTGATCGGCGAGGGCGAGAAGGACGACGCGCCGATGCTCTTCGCGGGTGAGCGGGTGGGCGCCGGCGGCCCGCCCGCCTTCGACCTCGCCGTCGACCCGCTGGAGAACACGACGGCGTGCGCCTTCGCGAGCGAGGGGGCCGTGGCCGTGGTCGCGGCGGCGCCTTCCGGGACGCTGTGGGCCAGCCCGGCATGGTACGTCGACAAGCTCGTCGTGCCCGCCGAGGCGGCCGGTGCGGTCGACATCCGGTGGGCCGTCGAGCGCAACCTCGCCGCGGTCGCCGAGGCGCGCGGCAAGCGCGTCGACGAGCTCGTCGCGGTCGTCCTCGACAAGCCCCGCCACGCCGAGCTCGTCGCGCGGCTGCGCGCCAGCGGCGTCGCGGTCGCGCTCATCGCCGACGGCGACGTCCTCGGCGCGCTGCGCGTCGTGCTGCCCGACGGCGACGCCGACGTCCTGCTGGGTGTCGGCGGGGCTCCGGAGGGCGTGATCACCGCGTGCACGGTGCGTGTGCTCGGCGGTGGCATGCAGGTCCGCCTCGCGCCGCAGTCGCACGACGAGGCGGTGCGGGTGGCGGCCGCCGGACAGGCCTTGGGGGCTGTGCTGGGCCTTGACAAGCTCGTGGCCAGCGACGACTGCGCGGTCGCGATCACCGGTGTCACCGGTTGCGCGCTGCTGCGCGAACCGCGTCGGCACGGCCCAGCCTGGACGACCGCGTCGCTGGGCATGGCAAGCGGTCGGGCGGTCCTGCGCATCGATGCGACCCTGAGTGCTGGAGGAGCCCTGCGTGCCTGACAAGCTGATGAGGATGAACCGCGCGTCGAGCGGGCAGCGGCCGGTCATGCTCGCGATCGCGGGCGACAGCGCCGCGGGCAAGACGACCCTCAGCCATGGGCTGGCGCAGGCGCTCGGTGAGGACCGCGCCACGTCGGTCTGCGTGGACGACTACCACCGCTACGATCGGCAGGAGCGCAAGGGCCTGCCGTTCACGCCGTTGCACCCCGATTGCAACTACATCGCGATCATGGAGCAGCACCTGCAGCTGCTCGCGACCGGCCAGCCCATCTTGAAGCCGGTCTACGACCACAGCGACGGCAGTCTGACCCGGCCCGAGCTGATCGAGCCGCGCGAGTTCGTCATCATCGAGGGCTTGCTGCCGCTGCACAGCAAGCTGTCGCGGGCGTGCTTCGACGTGACGGTGTACCTGGACCCGCCGGAGGAGATCCGGCGCGAGTGGAAGATCGGCCGCGACACCGGCAACCGCGGCTACGACGCCGAGCAGGTCCTCGCCGAGCTCGACCGTCGCGAGCCCGAGTCCGAGGCGTTCATCCGCCCGCAGCGCCCCCACGCCGACATCGTCGTGCGCTTCGCGCCGGTGCCGGGCCGCAACGACCCGCCGGGCACGCCGCTGTCCGCCGAACTGCTGCTGCGCCCCACCATCCCGCACATCGACATCGCGGCGCAGATCGGCGACGACGACCTGCGTGCCGTTCACTGCAAGCTCGTCCGCGACTCCGACGGGCGCCCGGTCGATGCCCTGCACGTCCACGGGCACGCGCCGAAGGAGGAGAGCCGGCTGGTCGAGAAGGCGATCTGGAGCGGCCTGCAGCGCGATGAGCCGTTGCCCGAGAGCCTCGGCGAGCTCGGGCCTGGGGTGCGCTCAGAACCCGTCGCGCTGACCCAGCTCCTGCTGCTCGCGCACCTCCTCGCCGCGGTGAACTGACCCGGGCCCGCATTGGCCCGGCCGGCGGGGGCGGACGGGGCGGGCGACCGGTGGGCGGCTCGGGGAGGCGAAGCCGTCCACAGGCGCGCCGTCGGTGGGGTGCCCGGGTCGGCAGCGACCCCTACGCTGGGCCGATGAGCGCTGCGGACCCCGCCCCCGATGACGAGGCGCACGGCGGCCAGCGTCTGCGCTGGGACCGCGAACACGCCGGCATGAGCCGCGCCGACCTGGCCGCGCGGGTGGCCAGCGACGCGCTCGACCCGCGGCCCTACATCGATGAGGCGTGGATCACCCGGGTCGAAGCGGGCATCGGGGTGCGCGACGTGACCTATGGGGAATGGACGGTGCTGTGGCGCTCGACGAAGCTGCCCCGTCCAGATTGGTGGGAGGGCGGGTACGAACACGACCTGCGCTTCGCGTGGTCCGGGCACCGCGAGCCGGGCCCGGACGAGCACAGCCGGCGGCAGTACTGGGCGCGGGTCAAGACCGTCGCCGAGGAGAACGAGCGCCGCTACCGCGCCGAGGGCGACCCACGGGCGGAGCTGCGCGTGCTCTGCGAGCTCCTCGACGCCTACCAGGTCGCCTACGTCCTGATCGGCTCGGCCGCGGCCATCGGCCACGGCGTGGACCTGGAGACCGATGACGTCGACCTCGTCCCGCGCACCGATGCGGAGAACCTCCAGCGGCTCTGCGACGCGCTCAACGTCCTCGGGCCGC
>JACCXR010000119.1 GCA_013696915.1 Euzebyaceae bacterium | reverse complement strand
CACCGCGACCGCGTCGCGGAGCAGCCGACGGCCGACGGCGACGTCGCCGCCGGCCAGCCTGCGGAGGAGCCCCCCGGCACGGACCTCGCCGAGCCACCCGAGCAGCGCGTCGTGCCGGCCGGCGAGGTCGGCGGCCTCGGGGTGCAACGCGTGCCGTCGGCCGGCGAGGTCGGCGGCCTCGGGGTGCAACGCGTGCCGGCCGGCGAGGTCGGCGGTCTCGGCGTGCAGCGCGTCCCGCCTGATGAGCTCGGCGGCCCCGGCGAACAGCGCCTCCCAGTCGCGCTCGACGGCGGCCCGGGCCGCGCGCTCGTCGACGAGCGGTCCTGTCAGCGCTGCCACGGCGTCGTCGAGGCCGTCCGCGAGCTCGGCGTGCCGGACGATGCGGTCGAGCTCGTCGAGCGGGACGCTGAGCACCTCGCCGCGGCTGGGGGCGCGGCCGAGGAGCCGGTCGACCGCCGCCCGCTGGGCCGCGGTCGGATCCCGGAGCGTGACGGTGCCCTGCCGCGGCCCGCCGAGCTCGAGCCGGCGGCGGGCGCGCTCCAGCAGCCAGGACAGCTCCGGCGCGCCGAGCGTGTCCCGCAGCCGCGGCAGGTCCGCTACCACCCGGCCTCGCCGACCGTGGCCGCCGTGGCCGCCGCGGCCCCAGCGGCCTCCGGCGGCTGTGCCGACGGCAACGGCTCGTCGACGCGGACCCGTTCCCGGCCGTTCCACACGAAGCGGGTGACGCCGACGGCGTCGATGCCCGGCCGGGTCGCGAGCTGGTAGATCGCGACGCCGGGCAGGGTCGCGTAGCAGCACCACTCGCGCTCGCTGGTCATGACGAAGTCGAGGTCGAAGGCGTGCAGCAGCCCGACGCACTTCGCGCGCATGTCCGCGTCGACGCCGACGAAGGCCTCGTCGAGCAGGATGAGGCGCGGCGCCTTCGGGTCGGCGGTGCGGTAGTGCGCCGCGGCGGCGGCGAACTGCGGGATCGTCAGCGCGATGGCCTTCTCGCCGCCCGACCCCGTGCCGTGGGTGCGGCGCGTCAGGCGCTTCCATGCGCCGTCCTGCTTGCGCTCGACCGCGAACGTGTGCCAGGCGCGGTAGTCGAGCGCCGCCGTGAGGTGCTCGATCCAGGTGCCGGTGTCGTTGGCGGCGCGCACCGCGCGGATCTGCTCGGCGAGGAACGCGCCGAGGGCCTCGCGCTCCGCGGGGGACCACGTCCCCCCGGCGCCGAGCAGGCGCCGCCGGGCGTCCGCCAGCCCGGCCGGGCCGTCCTCGAGGGGCTGCCACGCGAACCGCAGCGTCATGCCGGTGCTCGTCGGTCGTTCGCCGAGCTCGGCGTTCATCTCGGCGACCAGCGACTCGCCGGCCCGCAGCAGGTCGTGCAGGTGCGAGGAGACCTCGCCGATGAGGTGGTTCTCCAGGACCTCGCGCTCGCGGGCGTCGAGCAGCGACTGGCGGTGGACGACCTCCTCGCCGAGGGCGTCGCCCAGCTCCGCCATCGTGCAGCTCCGTCCCTGGAACGGCACCGTGACGACGAAGACGTCGTCCTCCATGCTGGCGACGGGTTCGTAGCCGTGCGGAAGGAGCGCGTCGATCAGCGACTGCAGGTGGCCGTGGATGCCGCGGCCGCTGCGCGCCCAGGCGAGGTCGTCGCTGTCCACGTCGGCCAGCGAGTCGTTGACCCGCCGGGCGGTGCGGACGGCGCGGTCGGCCGACCAGCCGTCAGCGTCGACGGCACCGGTGCCCGGCGCGGCGACGCCCAGCAGCCGGGTGCGGGCGAACGCGGCCAGATGGTCGATCGCGACCTGCCGGCGATGCTCGTCGAGGCCGAGCTGCTCGGTGTGCGTGGCGATCGCATGCTCGGCGACGGCCAGCCGCGCCCTGGTCTCGGTGCGGTCCTCGCGGCGCCGGTCGGTCTCGGCGCGGAGCTCCTGGACGCGGGCCCGGGCTTCGTCGAGCCGGGCGAGGATCTCCTCGACGGCCGCTCCGACGGAGGCCTCGAGCGTGTCCCGCTCGGCGGCGGCGGCCTCGGCCCGCTCCCTGGCCCCCTGGAGCGCCTCGGCCAGTCGCCGCGCCGTCGCTCCGGCGTCCGCGGCGTCCTGGCCGGCGG
>JACCXR010000107.1 GCA_013696915.1 Euzebyaceae bacterium | reverse complement strand
CCTGGAGGCGACTGCCCCTCGATTCTGCGAGCCGGAAGGCGAGCGGCGCGCGCCCCTCAACCCAACGAGCGCGACTCAGTAGCTGCCCTCCCCCATCGACCACCCTTCGTCCTCCGGGTAGCCGCCGTAGGAGCCGTCGGCGAACTGCTCGAGCAGCTCGGCGGGCAGGATCTGCTCGGGCATCTCGGTGGGCAGCGGCCGCACCGAGCGGTAGCGCTTCAGCCCCGACCCTGCCGGGATCAGCTTGCCGATGATGACGTTCTCCTTCAGCCCCATGAGGCCGTCGGACTTGCCCTCGATCGCGGCCTCGGTCAGCACCCGGGTGGTCTCCTGGAACGACGCGGCGCTCAGCCACGACTCCGTCGCCAGCGACGCCTTGGTGATCCCCATGAGGATCTGCCGCCCGTTGGCCGGCTCCCCGCCGCCGTCCACCACCCGGCGGTTCTCCTCCGTGAAGCGGATCCGGTCGACCAGCTCCCCGGGCAGGAAGGTCGTGTCGCCCGGCTCGATGATGTTCACCCGGCGCAGCATCTGCCGCACGATCAGCTCGATGTGCTTGTCGTGGATCGACACGCCCTGCGACCGGTAGACCTCCTGCACCTCACGCACCAGCAGCTTCTGGGTCTCGCGGGCGCCGAGCACCTCCAGCATCTCGTGCGGGTCGATCGACCCGGCCGTCATCTGGTCGCCGACGCGGACCTGATCGCCGTCGCCGACGCGCATCACCGCACGCCGCGACACCGTCACCGAGTGGCTGTTGTCCTCCCCGCCGCCGTCGACGGTCAGGACCAGCCCCTTGTCGGTCTCCTCCACCGACACCACCCCCGACAGGTGCGCGATCTCGGCCTTGCCCTTGGGGGTGCGGGCCTCGAACAGCTCCACCACACGCGGCAGACCGTGGGTGATGTCCTCCCCGGCGACACCGCCGGTGTGGAACGTCCGCATCGTCAGCTGGGTGCCCGGCTCACCGATCGACTGCGCGGCGATGATCCCCACCGCCTCGCCGATCTGCACGCCCTGGCCCTCGGCCAGCGCCCGCCCGTAGCAGGCCGCGCACACCCCGAACCGCGCCTCGCAGTTCAGCACCGTGCGCACCTTCACCTCACGGTCCGACCCGGTCGGCTGGACCTCCAGCGCCTCACCGGTCTCGGGGTCCAGGCCGTCGCGCAGCACCGTGCGCAGCAGCCGGATCTCGGCGTCGGTGATCTCCGTCCCGGCCTTCAACAGCTGCCTGCGCGACCCCGGCCAGTACACCGCATCCGCCAACGTCCGCCCGTACAGCGACTGCGAGTCGCTGACCCCGACCGCGACCGGCAGGCCGCGCTCGGTGCCGCAGTCCTCCTCGCGGACGATCAGATCCTGGGCGATGTCGACGAGCCGGCGGGTGAGGTACCCGGAGTCGGCGGTCCGCAGAGCGGTGTCAGCGAGCCCCTTGCGGGCACCGTGCGTGGAGATGAAGTACTCCAGCACGGACAGGCCCTCGCGGAAGTTCGACTTGATCGGCCGCTCGATGATCTCGCCGCGCGGGTTCGCCACCAGCCCGCGCATGCCGGCGATCTGGCGGATCTGGGTCATGTTCCCCCGGGCGCCCGAGTTCGCCATCATGTAGATGGGGTTCAGCTGGTCGAAGTTCGCCTCCATCGCGCTGGCGACGCGCTGGGTTGCCTCGGTCCAGATCTCGACAAGTTCCTGCTTGCGCTCGTCGTCGGTGATGACGCCCTTGCGGAACTGGTTCTCGACCGTGCGCGCGCGTTCGTCGTGCTCGGCGAGGATGCTCGCCTTCTCCGCCGGCGCCACCACGTCGGCGATGGAAACGGTCACGCCTGCCTTGGTGGCGTAGGCGAAGCCGATGTCCTTCATGTCGTCGAGCACGCGCGCCGTCTCGGCCCGCGTGAAGTTGTCCGCGCACCGGTTCACCAGGTCCGCGAGCTCCTTCTTGCCGATCAGCCCGTTCACGAATGGCAGCTGCGCCGGCAGGATCTCGTTGAACAGCACCCGCCCCGGCGTGGTGACGAGCCGGACGCCGTGCGACGAGGTCACGATCCCGTCGACCGCCTCCTCGGCGCCGTCCTCGCCGAACAGGTCGTCGACGTGGACCGCCCGGTCCTTCAGGCGCACGAGGACCCACTGCTGCAGGTTGATGTTCTTGGCATCCAGCGCCATGATCAGCTCGGCGGGACCGCTGAAGCTCGGCAGACCGCCGTCGCCGTTGCGGGCCGCCTCGACGATCCCGTCGGCGGGACGGGAGCCGGTCTCGTCCGCCCCGATCGCATAGGTCAGGTAGTACGACCCGAGCACCATGTCCTGCGACGGCGTCGCGATCGGCCGCCCGTGCGCCGGCGACAGGATGTTGTTCGACGACAGCATGAGGATGCGGGCCTCGGCCTGCGCCTCGGCCGACAGCGGCAGGTGCACCGCCATCTGGTCGCCGTCGAAGTCGGCGTTGAACGCCGTGCAGACCAGCGGGTGGATCTGGATGGCCTTGCCCTCGACGAGCTGCGGCTCGAAGGCTTGGATGCCGAGGCGGTGCAGCGTCGGTGCGCGGTTCAGCAGCACCGGGTGCTCGGTGATGACCTCCTCGAGCACGTCCCAGACGACGGGACGGGCGCGCTCGACCATGCGCTTCGCGGACTTGATG
>JACCXR010000101.1 GCA_013696915.1 Euzebyaceae bacterium | reverse complement strand
CCGCCGGCCCGGCGGACTTCGCGCTCGACCGGAGCCCCGGCCTGCTCGACGCGGCGCCGCGCCTGCTCGCCGTCGCGCGGGCCTGGCGGGCGGAGTCGGACCGCAGCGCCGCCTTCTTCACCAGCCTGCCCCGCAAGATCGTCGCGGCCGCCGTGCTGTGCCGGGACGACGAGGGGCGGGTCCTCGTCGTCCATGACAGCTTCAAGGGACACTGGACGATCCCGGGCGGCGTCGTCGACGCCGACGAGGACCCCGCCTCCGGTGCCGTGCGCGAGGCGTGGGAGGAGGCGGGCGTCCGGGTCGACGCCGGACCGCTGCTCGGCCTGTTCGCCGGCACCTGGCCGGACCGGCTGGTGCTCGTCTTCGGCGCCCGCCCGGCCGGCGGCGGGACACCTGCGCCGGCGCCGGTCCATACCCACGAGATCGACGGCGCCGCGTGGGTCGACCTCGACGAGGCGCTCCGCCGGGTCGCCGGCTACGTACGGCTGCAGATCACTCGTTGCCTCGAGCGGCCGGGCTGCGTCTGGTCGGATACCGGCGGCACGCGCGCTACCTGACACCGCGTGAATCGCCGAGGCTCGTCCGAGGCGATTCTCAGTGACCTCGGTGGTGGCGGTCGCGCAAGCGCAGCGACCGTCATGGAATGCTGAGCCGGTCGGTGATCTCGGTGAAGTCGTACACGCGGCCGGCGTCCCGGAAGACGTACGACCGGTCCTCCAGCAGCGGGATGTCGGTCCCGAAGTACGTGTTGAACAACGTCGGGAAGGTGTTCACCGACGTCATCGCGTCGTCCATCGCCGGGTCGTCGACGCCCGGCAGGTACCAGGCGTTGAGGATCGAGAACTTCTCGCGCAGCTCGGCGTCGGTGGCCTCGGTCCAGTCGAACGCGTCCTGGGTGCGCTCGTAGCGGACGGGGTGCGGGCCCTCGTCGGCCTGGAGGATGATCACCGGGTCGCGCTCCTCGGGACCCGCGAGCAGGGTGTCGAGCAGCTCCTCCAGCTGCGTGTTCGTGTACTCCAGCTGCTGCGAGAAGTTCTCGAAGCGGGTGCGGTCGAGTTCCTGCTGCCCGGAGACCGGTCCGCCGTCCGCGGTGAAGACGTAGGGCTCGTGCGGCAGGAGGATGTGCGCGAACGTGAAGGTCGGGCGTGGCATGCCCGCGACGCGCCGGAGGTTCGAGAACTGCTCGACCGCGGCCTCGCGGTGCAGCTGGCGCAGACCGGGCGCCCTGACAGGGGCGTCCTCGGGGAGCGCGGACAACAGGCTCGTCTCCAACAGCGTCGACTCGAAGTCGGAGCGGCTGCCGTAGCCGAGGTCGAGGTCGGCCAGCGAACTCGAGGCGGTGGGATCCCACCACGACCCGATCTGCACGAAGGTGTAGCCGGCCGATTTCAGCAGCCGCCCGGCGCGGTGGTCGTCGAGCAGCTCGTAGACGGGCCCCAGGTTGTCCGTGTCGGGCCCGTAGCGCTCCTCGAGGTCCAGCAGGAACCGCAGGTTGAACGTCGAGGCGAGCGACTCGGCGGTCTTCAGATGATTGGCGTGGCTGTCCGGGAGCACGGTGAACCCGCGGTCCGCGAGAGCGTCCATGAACGCGGAGTTGTCGACCCCGACCCCCTCGGCCAGGCCCGCCTCGGACCCGTAGCGGTCCAGCACGATGTAGTAGATGTCACGCGGCGGCCCCTCGCCCTGCCAGACCAGGGGGCCGCCGTCGGGTGTCGCACCCGCCCCGGCCCCGCCGTTGACGTGCGCCGCTTCGGCCTTCCCGGTGGTGATCGTCACGAGTGACAGGACTACCAGGATCGCGGCGACGCCGTTGAGGATCGCCGTCATCTCCGGCACCGCACGGCGGGCCCGGACGCTCAGCCACAGCAGCACGGCGGTCAGCGCGAGCCAGACGACCGGGAGCCATCCGCCCCCGCCGACGACGTTGCGCACATGGCCGTAGGCGAGGGCGGACACCGCCAGTGTCGAGACCGCGAAGCCGGCGCGGCGGGCGTCGCGCAGCACCAGCGTGAGGACGGCCAGCAGCAGCGCCGTCCCGCCGAGGACGATCACCAGCGGCGGGAGCACCTCGGCCGTCGCGGTCTCGCCGACGTTCTGCGCGAACAGGAACAGCACCGGCCACGCCGCGAGGAGCAGCGGATGGACGACGATGCGGCGGGCCACCGACCGGCCTACCGGCGACGGAGCAGGTACAGCGTCCGCTCGGAGCCGCGAAGCCGCTCGCGGCGGTCGATGTCGAACCGGTCGGCGAACGCGGCCTCGAACCCCTCCTCGGTGTAGCCGGGGAAGACGTCCTGGCGCGACGCGAGCAGCCGCTGCACCATCGGGTCCGCCTTGGGCACGAACTCGATGAGCAGCCAGCGACCGAGGTCGGCGAAGTGGTCCGCGATCCGCTCGAGGGGCACGTTGTTCGCGATCGCCAGGTGGTGCACCAGCGCGAGGGCGAGCACGACGTCGGCGGGCCCGCGCTCGGCGAGGGACTGCCGCTCGGCGTGGGCCCAGCCGAGCGCCGGGCTGGGATTGGACAGGTCGAGGACCAGCGGCAGGATCCGCTCCTCCCCCGCGGCGACGGCCTCGCGCCAGCTCGCCTCGACCGACGAGGGGTCCATCTCGAGCGCCACGACCAGGGCACCGGTCTCGGCGGCGACGCGCGAGAAGCGCCCGGTGTTCGCGCCGAAATCCCAGACGACCGCCGGTGAGAGTTCGCCGAGCAGCTTGGCGACGAGTTCGCGCTTGTGCTCGGCGGCGTCCTCGCCGTAGCTCTGGCCGGCGGCGTAGTAGTCGACCCACTCCGACGGCTGGGGGTTCCAGGTCAGCTTCTTCACCGCACCGGACAGGCTGTCGATCAGTCCCCGGAACGCCTGCAGGCTGAAACGGCCGCCGCCGGCGCGACCCGTCGCGTCACCGGCGTGCCGCCGCTGGCTCTTCGCGTGCGCGTGCAGGTGGAGCGACAGCGACGGCCGCAGCCGCGTGCCCGCTGGCAGGAGCCGGCTCGCGAGGTCGAGCGGCACCCCGTCGAGGTGGATCCGCAGCAGCTGGCCGAGGCGCACGTCGACCAGGCTCTCCAGGGCCAGCGGGGCGAGGAAGTGCTGGCAGAACTGCCGGTAGGCGACCCACGGCTCGCCGTCGGGCAGCGCCTCGAACGAGAGCGTGTCGATGAGGACCGGCGCGGTCCCGCGGAACTGGATGTTGTAGGCGCTGGCGTCGCGCAGCGACATGCCGTGGTCGAGCGCGACGGACTGGATGCGCAGCGTCGCGAGCGCCGCCGCCTTCAGCTGCGAGAAGCACCACTCGTAGGGGTGGGACACGAAGCCCAGCTGCTCGGGGCGCAGCAGCCGGTGGGCGCCTGGTTCCGGAGCGTCAGCGACGTCGAGTTCGGCGTGAGGCAGCAGCAGCCCCGCGTCCGTGAGGGCGTCGTACAGCCCGGACGACAGCAGCAGGTCGTAGTCGTCGGCGTAGGAGGCGTTCACCTGCCGCAGCACCACGCCGTCGCGCCGGAACACGAACCCGCTCGGGTCCCGGAAGGAGCCCGGGACGGGCGCGTCGGTCAAGAACCGTCTCCGGAGCGCTTGAACATCGACGTCAGTCGGCGCCAGAAGACCTTGACGCCGAGGCTCGCGGCCATGACCGAGCCCACGACCACCTGGAAGATGAAGCTACCCGACCCTGGGTCGATGTAGGCGAGGATCACAGCCACCGTTCACTCCGTTCGTCGGTCCCGCGAAGAGCCTCCGACCACGGTCGGAGGCGCCAACGACCTTACCACGGGCCAACCACGCGTTGATCCCCGGGTGACGCCGCAATGAACCCCGTCCGACCGGCCACCCCCTCGCGCGGCCACGCAACCACGCCACCCAACCACACGCCGGCCCGGTCGCAACGACCCCACGGTGGGTAGCATGCTATCGTATGCACATGGCTACGTTGGACCGGCGAGTGCAGATCCTGCTTGACGGTCGCCGCTACGACCTGCTCGAACGCGAGGCTGCTCGGCGCGAGACCTCGGTCGCAGCCCTCATCCGCGCCGCGATCGACCGCACCTACGCCGGTGATGACGCCAACCGGCGCGAGGCCGGGCGCCGACTGCTCGCGGCGCCGCCCATGCCGGTCGAGGACTGGGAGCAGATGAAGGCGCAGATGCTCGACGAGATGTCGGGCGGCTGAGGATGACCCTCCCGCGCGTGCTCATCGACACGGCGGTGTTCGTGTACGCGGTCGGCGTCGAGCATCCCTACCGGCAGTCGTGCCGGCAGCTGGTCGATGCGCTGGCCCAGCAGCGGTTCGAGGGTGAAGCGAGCGTGGAAGCGGTGCAGGAGTTCTGCCATCAACGGGCCCGACGGACCGGCGATCGCCCGGAGGCGGCACGCTCGGCACGCCAGGTGGCCGCGCTGTGCGCCCTCCATGAGGTCAGCGTCGAGGATCTGCGGACCGCCCTGGAGCTGTTCGCCACGCATGAGCGCCTGCAGGCACGTGACGCGGTGCACGCTGCCACCGCGCTCAACCGCGGCATCGGCGTCATCATCAGTCCCGACGCCGCCTTCGAGGACGTCGTCGGGCTCCAGCGCCTGGACCCCCGGGACGCTGCCGTGGCTCTCACGGGCTGAGCCGTCGCAGCGGTGCTGGCCCTCACCCGCTGGCGCACCGGTGGGGCCGTGACGGCAATGGTCCCGTCACGGGGGAACCGTTGCCCGCCTCTCCCGGCGGAACACCCTCGCCACGTCGCTCCGCGCGGCGGCGGATGGCGCGCAGCATCTCGACGCGGATGAGCTGGCTGCCCGCTCGGACCAGGAACCAGTACCGGCCGAACGCCCGCCGAGCCGCAGCGTCTGTCGTGTCGACTCGCGTCTCCGTGTACAGACGCGTGGTGCCCGGCGTCACCGGCTCGCAGCGCAGCGTCATCGCAGCCCGTGCGTAGCCCGGCTCGTCGAACGAGCTGAACGCCGCCGCATCGGTGATCGTGAAGGTCCGCCCGCCGGA
>JACCXR010000089.1 GCA_013696915.1 Euzebyaceae bacterium | reverse complement strand
GCCGCGCGCCGGCTCGTCGTCGCCGCGCGGCCGCCGCGTCACCCCGTGCCCCGCTCGTCCGCGGACCCGCCGTCATCGGCCGACGGCCATGCGGCGACGAGCGTGCCGGCGTGCACGAACGACCGGGGGCCCTCCAGCGGCACGTCGTCGTCGACCGCCGCGGTCACCACCACCTGCTCGAAGCGGGTGCACCGGTCGGCGAGGCGACGACGTCGACCGGCGTCAAGCTCGGCGAAGACGTCGTCGAGGAGCACGACCGGCTCCTCGCCCACCTCGTGCAGGACCTCACGGCTGGCGAGCCGCAGGGCCAGAGCGAGGGACCACTGCTCCCCATGGCTGGCGAAGCCCTTCGCCGGCAGGTCCCCGACGCCGAGGAACAGCTCGTCGCGGTGCGGCCCGGCGAGCGTCATGGCGCGGTCCCGTTCCGCGACAGCGACGTCGGCGACCCCGGCACGCAGTTCCTCGGCGAGCTCGGCCGGGGCCGGCACGCCCGCGTGCGGGTCGGCGGTCACCGACCGGCCGGTGGACAACTCGTATTCCATCGTGACGTCGCGGCCGATGTCCTGCTCGGGCGCGGTCGCCACGAGGTCGCGATAGGCGGCGGCCGCCGGTCCCGCCAGAGCGTGGACCGCCGCGATCCTGGCGGCGAGCAGCGTCGCGCCGGCGCGGACGAGGGCGTCGGTCCAGGTGGGCAGCATCTCGGTCCCCTGCCGGCCGGCCCGCAGTCCGCGCAGCAGGGCATTGCGCTGACGCAGAATGCGTTCGTACTCCTGCCGCGCCGCGCCGTAGGCCGGCCGCCGCTGGAGGAGCAGGTCGTCGAGGAACCGCCGGCGGTCGCCCGGGTCTCCGCGGACGAGCTGCAGGTCCTCGGGCGCGAACAGCACGCTGCGGACGATGCCGAGCGCGTCGCGGGTCCGAGACTGGAGCTGACCGTTGACCTTCGCCCGGTTCCGGCCCGCCGGACGGACCTCGAGCTCGACCGTGACCCGGCGGCCGCCCGCGAACCTGGCGGTCGTCCGCAGCACGGCGGTCTCCGCGCCGGTCCGCACCAGGGGCGCGTCGGTTGCCACCCGGTGGCTTCCGCCGATCGCCAGGTAGTGCAGGGCCTCGAGCAGGTTGGTCTTGCCCTGGGCGTTCGGGCCGACGAGCACGCTGACCCCGGGCGCCAGATCCAGCGTCGCGTGGCGGTAGTTGCGGAAGTCCACGAGCTCCAGTCGCTCCACCCTCATCGGCGGCGTGACCGCGAGCCGGCCGCGTTCGGCGACGCGCCGCTCATCACCACGGGGGCTCGCGCAGGGATGGTGTCGGAGCCGAGCTTCTACACGCGGACCGGCATGAGGAGGTAGAGGAAGTCCGCTTCGGGGCGCGACGACGCTGGGCCCGCCTCGGCGTCGGCCGGCGCCGGACGCAGGACGGCGGGCTTCAGCTCGTCCCGGAATTCGAGAACCACCCGTTCGGAGCCCGCCGCGTCGAGCCCGTCCGCGAGGTATCGGGGGTTGAAGGCGATCTGGAGATCCTCGCCCTCCAGAGCACCGGGGAGGGCCTCCTCGGCCTGCCCGATCTCCCCGCTGCCGGCCTTCACGAGCACCGTGTCGGCCGACAGGTGCAGGGTCACGGGGGTGACCGACGTGTTCGAGTCCCCGACGACCGCAACACGTTTGACGACCTCCATCAACTCCGCGCGGTCCACCGTCAGGCGGCGCTCGAATCCTGCCGGGATCAGCTGCCGCACATCCGGGAACTTGCCCTCGATGAGCCGGGTGACCAACCGGCGGTCGCTGAAGGAGAAGGTCACCTGCGCCGGCTCCAGGAGCAGGCTCACCTCGCTGCCGAGGATCTCGGCGGCGTGCCGCGCCTGCTCCATCGCACGTCGCGGGACGAGGACGGTCGTGTCCGCCCCCTGGTCCCACGGGACGGTCCGCATGGCCAGCCGGTAGGAGTCGGTGGCCACGGCCGTGAGGCTGCCCGCCGTCGCCTCGAGGTTGACGCCGGTCAGCACCGGGCGGGCGTCGTCGGTGCTGGCTGAGCGCGCGACCTGCGCGACGGTGCGGGCGAACTCCTCGGCCTTCATCACCGCGACCGCGCCGTCCGCCGAGGGCTCCTTGAGCGCCGGGAAGTCCTCGACCGGCATCAGGCGCAGGTCGAACTGGGCCCGACCGCAGGTGAGGTGGAGCACGTCCGCGGTGACCTCGGCCGTCACCGCCGCGTTGGGCAGGGTGCGAACGACGTCGGCCAGCAGCTTGCCGAGGACGAGGACCGCACCGTCCCGCTCGCCCTGGACGGGCACGGACAGGGCACTGTCGATCTCGAGGTTGGTCGAGGCGAGGAACAGCCGGTCGCCGTCGACCCGCAGCTTGATGCCGGACAGCGCCGGCAGCGTGGCGCGGTCTCCGACCGTCCGCTGCGCCCACATCACGGCATCGGCGAACTCGCTCCGCTCGGCCCTGAACTTCATCTGTCCTCCCGGTTGTCCACGGTGCTGGGCGCCTCTGCTTTGTACCTTGCTGTGATCTTGAGAGGAATCGTCGTCGTACTAGAGCGGCGGCCGATCTGGGGAGAAGCGACGTTCGTGCCGGTCAGGCCTTGCACCGGTGTGTGGACAGCGTGGGGGGAAGCTGTGCGTGCCCCGGGGAAAAATCCGGAGTCATCCCCAGCCGACCGGCGTCCGGGTGCGGATGCGTGGACAACCGGGAGTTGTCCACGGGTTGTCCCCGCGCGTCGCACAGGGTTGCCCACAGCACCGGTGGGAGTCATCGGGCCTGCCTGGCGCTGACCTTGATGCGACTGGTCAACTCCTGGACCTGCTCGTAGATCGCCTGCCGCTCGGCCATCAGACCCCGGATCTTGTTGTTCGCGTGGATCACGGTCGTGTGGTCGCGGCCGCCGAACGCCTGGCCGATCTTGGGCAGGCTGAGGTCGGTGAGCTCGCGGGTGAGGTACATCGCGATCTGCCGCGCAGTGACCAGCTGGCGGGTGCGGCTGCCGGAGCAGAGGTCGTCGAGCGTGAGCGCATAGTAGGTCGCGGTCTCAGTCATGATGAGCCCGATCCCGATCGCGGAGCTGTCGCCGTCCGGGAAGAGGTCCTTGAGGGCCACCTGCGCGAGCTGGAGGCTCACCTCGGTGTGGCCGAGGCTGGCGGCGGCCGTCACGCGGATGAGAGCCCCCTCGAGCTCGCGGATGTTCGCCGAGATCCTGTTCGCGATGAGGTCGAGCACCTCGTCGGGGACCGGCAGATGCTCCTGGGACGACTTCTTCCGCAGGATCGCCAGACGCGTCTCAAGGTCAGGCGGCTGGATGTCGGTGATCAGCCCCCACTCGAAGCGGGTGCGGAGTCGCTCCTCGAGCTTCCCGATCTGCTTCGGGGGGCGGTCCGAGGTGATGACGATCTGCTTCTGGGCGTTGTGGAGGGCGTTGAAGGTGTGGAAGAACTCCTCCTGGGTGCGCTCCTTGCTCTCCAGGAACTGGATGTCGTCGATCAGGAGGACGTCGACGTCGCGGTACCGCCGCTGGAACGGCACCTGGCGGCCGTTGGAAATCGCATCGATGAACTCGTTGGTGAACTGCTCGGAGGTGACGTAGCGCACTCTGAGCTGCGGGTACAGGCTGGTGGCGTAGTGACCGGCGGCCTGGAGGAGGTGGGTCTTGCCGAGGCCGGCTCCCCCGTAGATGAAGAGCGGGTTGTACGCCTGGGCGGGGGCCTCCGCGACCGCGAACGCGGCGGCGTGGGCGAACCGGTTGCTGGCGCCGATGACGAAGCGGTCGAAGGTGTACTTCTCGTTCAGGGCGGTGTCGTGGCCGCTCGCCGGGCGAGGGAAGGACTCCGGGGCGAACGCCTGGCGCTGCGGCTCCGGGTCGGGATCGGGGCGCACGGTCACGACGATGTTGAGCGCCCGGCCCGCAGCGCGCGTGAGCGCGCTGCGCAGCGCCGGGCCCCAGCGGCCGTCCAACTGCTCCCTGGCGAAGCTGTGGGGCGCCGCCAGGATCACCGTGTCCTGGCTGTACCCGACCGGGCGGGTGTCTTCAAGCCAGGCCCGCAGTGCTGGACTGCCGAGCTGCTCCGAGAGTTCGTCGAGCGAGCGCTGCCATAGGTCATCGAGATCGATGACCGCGGCGTCGGACACGTCTTCCCCTTCCCGGCGCCCTCGGCGCCACGATCGCGACCGTGGCGGAAGCGCCACCGGCCCACCGGCGGAAGACGGCAACCCTAAGGTCGGCGCAACCGACGTTCTCCACAGCGCCCTCCACACCTGTGGACGACTGCTGAACACCTCGGCGTACACCGGGGTGGGGACGCACCGGTTGAGCCGGTAGGTCGGGCACCAGGGAAGCGGTGACAACCACGCCGGGCGCAGCCGAAGGAGCGGGGCACCCCGGCAGCTCCTCCTCCGGTGCAGCGATGACAAGCGGCCCGCGAAGGCCGCTCATGACCGTGCCCGAACTTGCTGGAAGGGCTGCTGGACCGTTGGGGCGCCGGTCCAGCGACTTTCCCGACTGTCTCTAGGACGTCGGCGAGTATAGGATCGCGGGGAGAACACCCGCAAGGCCCAGCACACAGTCGCGCTTCCGCGGCGGTGCTCGTGACCGACAGCGAGACCAACCGGTCGCCAGTGCCCAGGGCGGGCGGTTGACACCAGGTGCTGCGACTGCCTACACTTCGTGGCCTGCAATCGGGCGATGCGCCGTCTCCAGTCGTGCCCTGCCAGGTGCATCCTTCTTTGCGGTCTGCCCGTGCAGGGGTTGCCCGTGCAGGGTTTCGCAGGGCCATCAGCGACCCGCTCTTCCCTTCGCGGGGCCGTTGACGTCGATGAGCGGCGGGGCCGGTCCCCGTCGGGGGATCTCCCTGGTCATCCGTCCCACTTTCTCCTGAGGCAATCATGAAGCGCACCTACCAGCCGAACAACCGGCGACGCAAGCGGAAGCACGGTTTCCGTTCACGGATGCGGACCCGCGCGGGGCGCGCCATCCTCAAGCACCGCCGGGACAAGGGCCGCAAGCGGCTTTCGGCCTGAGTGCGCTCACCGCTGCCCCGGACACGCGTCCCCTCCACACCGATGTCCCGAGGTCTGCGGATTGCCGCGGTCGGCAATAAGGTGGCCTCCTCAGCTGCCGGTGCGCCTGGCGATCGGCCCCCTCATGCCTCCCCGTCGACTGCAGCACTCCAAGGACATCCGTGCCGTCTTCGCCGCGGGACAGGCGTCGCACGGTCCGTCGGTGGCGGTTCGCGGCCGTGAGCGCGACGACGCTGCCGGGGTTGCGCGCGTGACGGTGTCGGCATCGAAGCAGTTGGGCGGAGCGGTGCACCGCAACCGTGCCAAGCGACGCATCCGAGCGGCGCTCGGGCACATCGAGGTGCCGGCGGGGTGGGATCTCGTCGTCCTGGCGAAGGCGGCGGCCTCGTCCGCGCCCTTCGATGCGCTCGTCCTCGAGCTGCAGCAGAACGTGTCGCGGCTCGCGCGACGACGGAAGGTGCCGGCGTGAGCCCGTCAGCGCCGTCGCGGGCTCTTTTGGCCCTCATCCGGGTGTACCGGCTGGTCCCCAGGGGGCCCGGCGGCCGCTGCCGCTTCCACCCCACCTGCTCGGCCTACGCTGCGGAAGCGATTCGAATCCACGGGGCAACCCGGGGCGCATGGCTGGCCCTGCTTCGCGTCGCTCGCTGCCACCCTTTCAACCCGGGGGGAGTGGACCACGTGCCCGCCGCCCGTCACTCCGCCCGGCCGGCGCAGGTCGTGCCGCACAAGGAGACACCACGTGTTTGAGATCTGGGACCGCCTGCTCTCACTGCTCGAAGGGGTGCTCCGCTTCTTCCACGACAACACGGAGGGGTTGTTCGGGGACTTCTCGTGGGGCTGGGCGATCATCTTCCTCACGTTCACGGTCCGGCTCGCGCTGCTGCCGCTCGCGGTCAAGCAGACCAGGTCCATGCGGGCGATGCAGCAACTGCAGCCCGAGGTCAAGAAGATCCAGGCGAAGTTCAAGGCCGACCGCGGCCTCATGAAGACGGACCCCGAGAAGTACAAGGACCGCCGTCAGAAGCAGCAGGAAGCAACGATGGCGCTCTACAAGGAGCACAACGTCAACCCCGCGGCCGGGTGCCTGCCGCTGATCCTGCAGATGCCGATCTTCTTCGCCCTGTTCAGGGTGCTCAACGGCGGGAAAATCGCCGAACTCGCGACGGCGCCGTTCTACGGGATCGAGCGGTTGGGGGTCACGCCGGCGCAGGCCCTCGGCATCGGCGCCGTTGTGTTGATCGCCCTCCAGGCCGGCTCGACGTTCTTCTCCCAGAAGCAGATGATGGCGAACACGCCGGCTTCGGCACAGCAGCCCCAGCAGCAGATCCTGCTCTACGTCATGCCGGTGATGCTGACCTTCTTCTCGTTCAACCTGCCGATCGGCGTCCTGCTGTACTGGGTCGCCACGAACATCTGGACGATCGGGCAGCAGTTCGTGATGTTCCGGAACATCCAGCAGCCGGGCGACGCCGCGGCCAAGGACGTGGCCGCCAAGCCCAGAGGTGGCGACAAGCCGTCGGGCGGCGCGAAGGCGGACACGCCCGGCCCCGCCCCGGCCCCGGCGCCGAAGGTGAAGGGTCCCGGGCGCAAGCCGGCCGGCGAGACCGGAGATGCGCGGAACGCAGGCGCGCGGAACGCGGGTGAGCGAAACCGGAGCGGGTCGCGGGGAGGGTCGCGGCGACTGCGGCCGAAGCCGGACCCCACGGGAGAGCGCCGGTGAGCCGGCGTGCCTGCGGCGGCGTCCCGGGGTAGACATGCGACCACTCCTGCCGTGCCTTCGCTGGATGGTCGGAGAGCGGGTGAAGATCACGATGCTGGGAGACGGGCGGCGCAGGTCGGTCGCCGGACGGGCGCGTTCGCCCGAACGATGACGGCCGATGCCCGCACGATGCGCCCCACCCCACCGGCCACGATGGCCAAGGAGGTAGCTGTGAGCGACATAGACACAACCGTCACCGAGGAGGAAGCGCCCGATGCGGCGCCTGCCGGCGGAGGAGGGGGCGCGGAGGTCATCGCACTCGAGGAGGTGACCCCGGAGGAGCGGATGGACCAGCTCGACGAGGAAGCCGACGTCGCCGCCGACTTCGTCGAGGGCCTTCTTGACCTTCTGGAGCTTCCGGGGGACATCGAGATCGAGGTCCAGGAGGAACAGGCGCTGGTGAGCATCCAAGAGGTCGGCAGTGGGCTGCTGATCGGACGCCGTGGCGCCACCCTCGATGCGCTCCAGGAGCTCGTCCGCTGCGCCGTGCAGCGGTCAACCGAGCGGCGCTCGCACGTGCGGGTCGATGTGGAGGGCTACCGCAGCCGCCAGCTGGACAAGCTTCGCGCCAAGTGCCGTGACGCCATCGCCGAGGTGCGGGAGACCGGCGAACCGGTGCGTCTCGAGCCCATGGACTCCTTCGAGCGCAAGATGATGCACGACCTTGTGGCAAAGACCCGAGGAGTGATCTCTTCCAGCGAGGGCAACGAACCGAAGCGGCGGGTCGTGGTCCATCCGGAGAGCTAACCTCCGCTCGAAGGGGGGCCGCGGGAACGGGGGGTGCTCGCACCCTGCGACCCCCGCCGCGGGGATTGACGACGTTTCACGTGGAACCCCGACCGGACGACATTGGGCCTCGGCTGGACCGGCTGGCCGAGCTCATTGCCGGGTCCGTCCACAATCTCGTGTCGCGACGGGATCGTGACGCCGTGCGTTCAGCGCACGTCTCGGAGTGTTTGGGCGTGGCGTCGCTCCTGTCTGTCGCCCCGGGCGATGCATGGCTCGACCTGGGCACCGGCGGTGGGCTGCCGGGGCTCGTCTTGGCCATGGTCTTCCCCGATTCCCGCTGGACACTGGTGGATGCGACCCGCAAGAAGGTTGACGCGGTGGCCGAATTCGCCCGCATCCTGATGCTGAGGAACGTCACCGTGCGGCATGGTCGCGCGGAGACCCTGGCGCACGTGCCAGACCTTCGGGAGCGATTCGAGGGCGTCGTCAGCCGGGCCGTCGCTCCCTTGCCGACGCTGCTCGAGCTGAGCCGGGGCTTCGTTCACCAGGGTGGCGTGGTCGCTGCGGTGAAGGGGACCACGTGGCAGGAGGAGGTGAGGACGGCCTCTCGCGCGCGGGAACTTCTGCGGCTCGGTCGTCCACAGACGGACGTCGTCACCTCGGCGGTGCGGCCCACCTGGCTTGTTAGCATGCGGGCGACCGGTCCCGCCCCTGCCGCGTATCCGCGCCGGGACGGCTTGCCCCGTACCCAGCCGCTTGGAGTAGCGCCACGACCATGAGCATCCGGACCCGTTCCCACCGCTGGTTCCGCTACTGGCAGACACCTGCCACCGGGCGCCCGCCTGCCGCCCTCCGCGAACCCCGACCTGAGCCGCTCCCAGAGGCCGCCGACGGCGGAGCACCGCTCGTTGAGGGGACTGTCGGCGGGCCAGGAAGCGAAGAGGGGACCGGCGCAGGCACGCCCATCGGGTTTCACGTGAAACCGAGGGACCATGGACGCGATACCGCGCCGCAGCAGAATCCGACGGCGACGGTCCTGGCGGTGGCAAACCAGAAGGGCGGTGTCGGCAAGACCACCACGGCGATCAGCGTGGCGGCGGCACTCGCCGAATCCGGCTGCCACGTCCTCCTGGTCGACCTCGACCCGCAGGGGAACGCGACCTCCGGCCTGGGGATCCGGGTCGCCGTCGGCCAGCCGACGATCTACGACGTCGTGATCGGCGGCATGGACCTGCACCGGGTGGTGCTGGACTCCGCCATTGCCGGACTGCGCGTCGCGCCTGGATCCATCGACCTCGCCGGTGCCGAAATCGAACTCGTTCCCGCGGTCAACCGGGAACAGCGTCTCAGGCGGGCCTTGGTGCCGGCGCGGGCGGCCCACGACGTGGTGGTGGTCGACTGCCCCCCCAGCCTCGGCCTGCTGACCGTCAACGCGCTGACCGCCGCCGACTTCGTCCTCGTCCCGATCCAATGCGAGTACTACGCGCTCGAGGGGCTGGGATCCCTCCGGCGCAACGTCGACCTGGTGCGGTCGCAACTCAACCCCAACCTGGAGGTGATCGGGTTCGTGTTGACGATGCTGGACGCCCGCACGAAGCTGAGCCATCAGGTCGTCGACGAGGTCCGCACCCACTTCGGCGACTTGGTCTTCCGCACGCGGATTCCGCGGAGCGTCCGACTGGCGGAAGCACCCGGTTTCGGCCAGCCCATCACCGTTTTCGACCCCGGATCCCGCGGGGCGCTCGCCTACCGGCGGCTGGCGGCCGAGGTGGTCGAACGTCTGGGGGACGCGGCGCGGCCGCAGTCCAACTCGCCCGCCCCGCTCACCGTGACCGCGGGAGGGAATGCCCGATGACCCGCGCGAGCGGGCTGGGCCGCGGCCTCGGAGCGCTCATTCCCGCCGGGGGGCCCGGCCAGAGCGGACTGCTGCGCATCGCCCTCGACGCGGTGGACCCGAACCCGCAGCAGCCGAGGGCGCTGTTCGACGACGAAGCCCTCGCCGAGCTGACAGCCTCGATCCGGGACATCGGCGTGCTCCAACCGATCGTCGTCCGCCCGGGCGGACCCGGTCGGTACGAGATCGTCGCCGGCGAACGGCGGTGGAGAGCGGCCCGGGCCGCAGGGCTCTCGGAGATCCCCGCGGTGGTCCGCCACACCGAGGACGGCCAGATGCTCACCGAGGCGCTGGTGGAGAACATCCACCGCGCCGACCTGGGGCCGCTCGAGGAGGCGGCGGCCTATCAGCAGCTCCTCGACGACTTCGGCATGACACACGAGGCGCTCGCTGACCGGCTGGGAAAGTCCCGGTCGGCGGTCACCAACGCGCTCCGACTGCTCCTGCTGCCGCCGACGCTGCAGCGGAAGGTCGAGGCGGGGATCCTCACCGCCGGGCACGCCCGCGCCCTGCTCGGCTTGCCGACTCCCGAGGCGCAGGACCGCGCAGCACAGCGGGTCGCCATGGACGGCCTGTCGGTGCGCGCGACCGAGGACCTCGTCAGGCGTCTCGCGGCGGAGCCGGACGGGGAATCCGCTGCCGCCGAGCTTGCCGCCCAGGCCCGTGGCCGCCGGGCCTCTCCGTTCCTCGACGCGCAGCGCCGGCTCGCCGATGCGCTGGGCACGCGGGTCGAGATCCGCGGCACCGCCCGCCGCGGCCGCGTCGTCATCGACTATGCCGGCGAAGGGGACCTCGAGCGCCTGCTGTCCGTGGTCGGCCGCGGCACGGGCGCCGACGTACTTGAGGGCTGAGCCGCCGGTCAGTTCGGCGGTCCGCCGCCGGTCAGTTCGGCGGATCCCCCGCGTACGCGAGTTCGACGATGCGCTCGCAGAGGCCCGCGAAGTCCCAGCCCTCCGCGGCCGCGGCCATCGGCAGCAGCGACGTCTCCGTCATCCCCGGGCAGGTGTCCAACTCGAGCAGCCACGGGACCCCGTCGGAGTCGACGATCATGTCAGCGCGGGTGACATGGCGGGCCCCGGCCAACTCGTAGGCGCCGACGGCGTCCACGCGGCAGCGCTCCAGGCGTTCGGGGTCGAGACGCGCCGGGACGTGAAACTCCGTCGCACCGTGCGTGTACCGCGCGGCGAAGTCGTAGCTGCCTTCCTTCGGGACGACCTCGACCGGGGGTAGCGCCGAACCGTCGACGACGGATACCGCCACCTCCTGGCCGTGGACGAACTGCTCGATCAGGACGACGCTGTGGTAGCTGAAGGAGGCCACGATCGCGGCGGCGAGCTCGTCGGCTGCATGCACCGACCGCACGCCCATCGCGGCGCCGCCCTGGGACGGCTTCACCACGAGCGGGAGGCCGAGACGGTCGACGACGCGATGCAGGGCGCGGGCAGCGCCCATCTCGCGCACCGCCTCCGAGGAGAGGGCGACCCAATCGGGGGTCGAGAGGCCGGCGCGGCGCCACAGCCCCTTCATCACGGCCTTGTCCCAGGCGAGGGCGGACGCCACCGAGCCCGGTCCCGTGAAGGCGACGTCGAGCAGTTCGAGAAGCCCTTGGACGGTGCCATCCTCGCCCGCCTTGCCGTGGAGCGCGAGGTAGGCGACGTCGAAGTCGTCTTCGGCCAACGCTGCGATCAGTCGGTCGTCCACGTCGATCCGCCGGACGTGGTGACCTCGGTCGGTGAGCGCTTCGGCAACGCGGCGGCCCGACCGCAGGCTCACCTCCCGCTCCAGCGACAGCCCGCCGGCGAGGACGGCGATCCGCCGTGCAACGGTCACGAGGTTGTGCCCCCGCCATCGCGCCGGCGCGGCCGTTCGTCCCCGCCGGCGAGGCCGCCCATGGGTCCATCGTCGCCGTACACGGCCCGGACGAGCTCCAGCTCGTCGTGAAGGAGTTCGCCGAGCCGGCGGACCCCCTCCCGAATCCGCGCGGGCGTGGCATAGCTGAAGTTCAGCCGCAACTCCTCCGCCCCGTCTCCGTCGGCGTAGAAGGCGCGGCCGGGGACGTAGGCGACCCGTGCCGAGATCGCCCTGGCGAGCAGCTCGCCGGAGTTCACCCCGGGCGGCAACCGCACCCAGGCGAACAGGCCACCGGTCGGCGCCCTCCAGGAGCAGCCGTCGGGGAACGACGCCTCAAGCTCGGCGAGCATCGCCTCGCAGCGCTCCTGGTAGCGTTCACGGAACGCGACGACCTGGTCCAGCCACGGTTGGGACGAGAACCAGCGCTCGGCCACGGCCTGCGTGAAGTTCGACTGGCAGAGGTCCGCAGCCTCCTTCAGCAGCACGAGCTTGTCGAGGATGGCCTCCGGGGCCGCCACCCAGCCGCAGCGGATCCCCGGCGAGAAGATCTTCGAGAGAGTCCCGACGTATGCGACGCGGTCGGGCGCCAACGAGCACAGCGACGGTCGCACCTCGCCCTTGAAGTCGAGGAGCCCGTATGGGTTGTCCTCGACGATCAGCAGGTCGTGGCGGGCGGCAATCTCCACGATCAGTGCTCGTCTACTTACAGAGAGCGATACCCCGGCGGGATTCTGATGGTTGGGGACGGTGTAGAGCAGTTTCGCCCTCCGGCCTGCGGCCTGGAGACGCCCGAGGCGCTCCTCGAGCGCCTCGGGCACCAGCCCGTCCGCGTCCATGGGCACGTGGACGACGGAGGCCTCGTACGCCGCGAACGCACCCAGAGCACCCACGTAGGAAGGTCCCTCTGCAACGACGACGTCACCCGGGTCGCAGAAGAGCTTGGCGAGCAGGTCGAGACCCTGCTGGCCGCCCACCGTCACGACGAGATCGTCGGGATGGGCGGCGACGTGCTCGGCGGCCATCACCTCGACCAGTCGGTCACGCAGTTCCGGCATCCCCTGGCCGCCGCCGTATTGCAGCGCCGCCGCACCGGACGTGCGCAGCACCTCGGCGGTGACCTCGGCGACGGCGTCGATGTCGAGCGCGGTCGTGTCCGGCATGCCTCCCGCGAGGGAGACGACCTCGGGTCGGCTCGCCACCGCGAAGAGGGCACGGATCTCAGACGCGTTCAGGCCGCGCGTCCTGCTCGCATAGCGGTGGAAATCGGGGTCGAGGTCGGTCGACCGCAAGCCGCCCTCCTGCACGTCGTCGGCGCGTGTCGGCGAGCCTAAGGGTTTGCGCAGGAATAGGTTGGTCATTCCGCTGTTCGGCAGACGCCCCGGTGGGGGGTGTTGCCTCGGAGCCGGCCCGGCCCCGATGACGCCGGTTGGTGGGGTGACGCTGTGCCGGTGTTGTGGGGGGTGCGGCGTCGCAGCCGCGGTGGCGGCCGTGGCAGCGGCGGCGTTGAGGTCGGCGTGGGCGGCGTGCCCACACGCGGTGCAACGGAACACCGCGCGTGCCGGACGGTTGTCGATGCTGGTGTGGCCGCAGACGGCGCAGCCACGGGAGGTGTTGGCCGGGTCGACCAGCCAGATGCGGCGTCCAGCCTCTTCCGCTTTGACGCACACCCACATGCCGAGTCGACCAAGCGCTGCGTCCTGCAACGCCCGGTTCAGTCCTGCCTTGGCTGCCACGTTGCTGCCTGGATCCTCGACGGTGCCTTTCGCCGATCGGGTCATGTTCTTCAGGTCGAGGTTCTCCAGCGCGACCACGTCGGCGCGGGCGATCAGCAGCCGTGCCGCGTCGCGTGCCCAGTTGTCCGAGCGCGCCGCGACCTTGCGGTGCTCCCGGGCGATGCGCCGGTTGGCGTCCCGCCACGCCCGCGAGCCCTTGCGCTTGCGCGCCCGTCGCTGCTGGGAGACGACGATC
>JACCXR010000079.1 GCA_013696915.1 Euzebyaceae bacterium | reverse complement strand
CGCCGGGCCGGCGTGGACGCCCGCCGAGCTGGCAGCGCACTACCTCCCGCCCGGCGGCACCGGCTACGGGGTGCGGACGCTGCTCGCCTGGCTGGAGCGCCGCGCCAGCTGAGGAGCGCGGGGCTCGCCACCCGCCTGCGGGACGGCTCCAGCGGGGGCCGTCACACGGGCAGCGGGCGATCCCGCGCCACGCGACGACCCCCGTGCAGAACGGCGGAAAGACGGAGTCGCCTATGGCGCCGGCTGGCAGGTCGGGCAGGCGGAGATCGTGCGGGCGGCGAGCTCCCAGCTGACGACGGTCGTGCCGCAGCGCCGGCAGGGCAGCCCCGCGCGCTTGTAGACGTAGACCCGCTGGTCGGCGGGCAGGGCCCAGGCGCGGACGCGGCCGACGTCGGCGGGGTCGACGGTCACGATGCGCCCCGCCCGCTCCCCCGCCCGCAGCTGCGCGACCGTCGCCGCCCACAGCCGGCTGGCCTCGGTGTCCGTCAACGACCGCGCCGGGCGGTCGGGGTGGATCCGGCAGAGGAACAGCAGCTCGGACCGGTAGACGTTGCCGATGCCGGCCACGACCCGCTGGTCGAGCAGCGCCGCGCCAATCGGCAGGGTCCGCCGGGCCAGGTTCGCGAGGAATGCCGCGGGGTCGGGACGGCGGCCGAGCGGGTCCGGGCCCAGCCGCGTCCGCAGCCGGCGCTCCTCGCCGGGGTCGAGCAGCTCGCAGGCCGTCGGGCCGGCGAGGTGCAGCGTCGCGTCGTCGGTGGCCATGGCCAGGCGCGTCCCGGCCGTCGGCAGCGGGGCGGCTTCCCCGTAGCCGCGGAACTTGCCGTACAGGCCGAGGTGGACGTGCAGGGTGGGGCCGTCCGACCAGCGGTAGAACAGGTGCTTGCCGTAGGCGTCGACGCCGGTTGAGATCCGGCCGTCGAGCAGGGCCGCGCCGCCGGCGAAGCGGCCCTGGGGCGACGTGACGCGGACGGTGCGGCCCCGCAGCGCACGGCGGTGCAGCCGGGCGAGGCGGTGGATCGTGTGACCCTCCGGCACCGGGGAGTTCGCTAGGCGGGCGTCGCGACCGCACCACCGGCCGCCCCACCGCCGGCCGCCCCACCACCGGCCGCCCCACCACCGGCCGCCCCACCAGCGGCCGCCCCACCGCCGGCCGCCGCACCGCCGCCCGGCGGGCGCCACCGCAGCACGAGCTCGCGGCCCGCCTTGCCCTCGTCCAGCCGGCCCACCGGCGTCGTGACGGGGGCGTCGTGGAGCAGTTCGGGGTCGTCGGCGGCCTCGGCGACGATGCGCCGCAGCGCCTGCGCGAAGCCGTCGAGCGTCTCGCGGGACTCCGACTCCGTCGGCTCGACCATCAAAGCTTCCTCGACGATCAGCGGGAAGTAGTTCGTCGGCGGGTGGTAGCCGAGGTCGATCAGCCGCTTGCAGAGGTCGGTGACGCGGACGCCGTGCGCGCGCAGCCCCTTGCCGGTCGAGACGAACTCGTGCATCGGCGGGTGTTCGGCGTAGCCGAGCGGGAGCACGTCGGTCACCTGCGCTGCGACGTAGCGGGCACCCAGGACGGCCTTCGCGCTCATGTTCGCCAGGCCGTCCCCGCCGTGGGCGAGCAGGTAGCTGTAGGCGCGCAGGAGGATGCCGGTGTTGCCGTGGAAGCCGTGCAGCCGGCCGATCGACTTCGGCCGGTCGGCGTCCCAGCCATAGCGGTGGCCGCCCGCCCCGTCGTCGGATCGCACGACCGCGGGCGCCGGCAGGTACGGCGCGAGCCGTCCGCTGACGACGACCGGCCCGGCTCCCGGGCCGCCGCCACCGTGCGGCGTGGCGAACGTCTTGTGCACGTTGAGGTGGACGACGTCGAATCCCATGTCGCCGGGCCGCACCCGGCCGCAGATGGCGTTGAAGTTCGCCCCGTCGTAGTACAGCAGCGCGCCGACGCGGTGGAGGACGGCCGCGATACGCTCGATCTCGACCTCGAACAGCCCGACCGTGTTCGGGTTGGTCAGCATCAGACCGGCGGTGTGCTCGTCGACCAGGCCATCCAGCGCGTCGACGTCGACGAGGCCGTCGGCGCCGGACGGCACGGTCACGACCTCGTAGCCGCACATCGCGGCGCTCGCCGGGTTGGTGCCGTGGGCCGAGTCCGGCACCACGATCGACCGGCGGGCGTCGCCGCGGTCCTCGTGGTACGCGCGCATCAGCATGAGACCGGTCAGTTCGCCGTGCGCGCCCGCGGCCGGCTGCAGCGTGGCGGCGGACAGCCCCGTCAGCTCCACCAGCCACTGCTCGAGCGCCCAGAGCAGCTCCAACGTGCCCTGCGCGGCGGTGTCCGGCGCCCACGGGTGCAGGTTCCGGAACCCGGACAGCCCGGCCGCGGCTTCGGCCTGCCGGGGGTTGTACTTCATCGAGCAGGAGCCCAGCGGATAGAAGCCGACGTCGATGCCGTGGTTGCGGTGCGACAGCCGCGTGAAGTGGCGCACGAGGTCGAGCTCGCCGATCTCTGGCAGCGCGGGCGGCGCCGACGCCAGCTCGACGCCCGGCAGGACCGCCCGGGGGTCGACGTCGGGCACGTCCGGGCGGGGGAAGACCGCCGCGCGCCGGCCGGGGCGGGACTTGTCGAACACGGTCGGTTCGGCGATCCGCAGCGGCCCCATGACCGGCACGGCTTACGCCCCCCGCCCGCGCGAGGCCCCGACGCCCGCGAGGCCCGAGCCCAGCTCTCGGAGCACCCCCCGGAGCGCCTCGGCCAGCCCGTCGATCTCCGCACGGGTCCGCCGCTCGGTCGTGGCGACCATCACCGCGCCGGCGGCCGGTCCGTCACCGACCACCGGGCCGATGAGGTACCCCGCCTCGTGCAGCGCCCCGACGGCGGCGTGCGGGTCGGCGACGTCGAGCCGGACGGCGAACTCCTTGAGGAACGGCCCGTCGACCGCCAGCTCCACGCCGTCGACGGCGGTCAGGCGCTCGGCGGCGTACCGCGCCAGGACCAGGCAGTTGCGGGCGAGGTCGCGCAGGCCCTGCGGGCCGAGCCACGTGAGGTAGATCAACGCCGCCACGGCGTTGAGCGTCTGGTTCGTGCAGATGTTCGACGTCGCGCGTTCGCGGCGGATGTCCTGCTCGCGGGCGCGGAGCGTCATGACGTAGCCGCGGGTGCCGCGGTGGTCGACGGTCTCGCCCACGATCCGCCCGGGGAGCCGGCGGACCTGATCGCCCGTGCAGGCGAGGAACCCGAACGTCGGGCCGCCGAACTGCAGGCCCTGGCCGAGCGGCTGGCCCTCGCCGACGACGAGATCGGCGCCCTGGCTGCCCGGCGTCGCGAGCAGGCCGACGGCCGTGGGTTCCAGCTTGACGATGAGCTTCGCGCCCGCGGCGTGCGCCCCCTCGGCGTGGGCGCGGACGTCCTCGACCACGCCGAGGGCGTTGGGCTGGGCGACTACGACGGCGGCGCTGTCCGCCGGTAGGGCGGTCACCGGCGTCCGGCCAGAGGCGGGGTCGCACGCGACCTCTGCGACGGCGCGACCGAGCGGGTGGCCGTAGGTCCGGACGATCCGGCGCGACGGCGCGTCGAGGGCCCCGGACAGCACGACGCCGTTGCGCCGCGTGGCCGCGCAGGCCATCGAGACCGCCTCGGCGACGGCGCTGCCGCCGTCGTAGAGGCTGGCGTTGGCGACCGGCAGCCCGGTGAGCTCGCAGATCACGGTCTGGTACTCGAACAGTGCCTGGAGCATCCCCTGGCTGACCTCGGGCTGGTACGGCGTGTACGCCGTCAGCAGCTCGCCGCGTGACACCAGCGCCCCGACCACCGAAGGGACGACGTGGTCGTAGGCCCCGCCGCCGGCGAAGCACACCGCGTCCGTCCGGTTCGCCGCCGCGAGCCGGCCCATCCGGCCGAGCACCTCGTCCTCGGTCAGGCCGGCGGCCAGGTCGAGGGGCCGGCCGAGCCGGGAGGTGGGCGGGATGTGGTCGAACAGCGCGTCGAGGTCGGTCACGCCGACGACGGCGAGCATCGCCTCGAGGTCGTCGGCCGTGTGCGGGGAGAACTCCACGGGTGCTCCTTGCGGGTCCTGGCGGGCAGACGGGGGACCCCTGCCCGTCATGGCCGGGCGCCCGTCGCGGGCCCGGGTCCGCGCCGGGACCCGCCGCGATTCTACCCCGCCCCCTCCCGGCGGAGGGCGGTCCGGTCAGCCTCCGATCGCGGCGTCCGTCTGCGGAGAATCCGCCCGTTCGGCGGGCAGGCTGGTGATGTCGGCCTCGAGCTCGGCGTACACGGGGTCGAGCGCGATCGCGAAGACCCCCTGGCCGCGCTGGAGCAGGTCGATGATCTGGAGGTCGTCGTCCAGGGCGTAGACCTTGCTGCCGTCGCTGAGCAGGGTGATGTTCCGCAGGGAGAGGCCCCGCTCGCGGACGAACTCGATCGCCGACCGGATCCGCTGGAGGCTGACCCCCGCGTCGAGGAGGTTCTTCACCACCTTCAGCATCACGATGTCCTCGAAGCCGTACAGCCGCTGGGACCCCGAGCCCTCCGCGTCGCGGATCGAGGGCGTCACCAGCCCGGTCGTGGTCCAGTAGTCGAGCTGGCGGTAGCTGATCCCGACGATCTTGCAGACCGCCGGACCCCGGTAGCCCGCGGGCCCGTCGCCGAGGCCCGGCAGCGGGATGTCCCGGGGCCGCGCGCTGGAACGGCTTGATTGCGACGCCATGACGGCACTCCCCTCGCTCGACCGGGCAGGATGCCAGGCCGGTAATTACGGCAGATGGGAACCGTACGCCTCGGCGGGGCGGGGGGTCAAGGAGGTGCCGCCACCGGATAAGGGCCCGCGGTCCGAACGGCCGCGTCCGGGGTCAGGCGCCATGGGCTCTAGCGGAAGTCCTCGGGGGTGACCTGCTCCAGGAACTCCTTGAACTGCTCGACCTCGTCGGACTCCTCCTCCTCGTCGATGTGGATCCCCGCCTCCTCGAGGACCGACTCGTCGGCGAAGATCGGGACGGTCGCCCGCACGGCGAGCGCGATCGCGTCGGAGGGCCGCGACGACACCGTCACGGACTCGCCGTCCGACGTCATCCGGATCTCCGCGTAGAACGTGCCCTCACGCAGTTCGGTCACGACGATGCGGTCGACGCTGACCTCGAGATTGGACAGCAGGTCGCGCATGAGGTCGTGGGTCATCGGCCGCGACGTCACCACCCCCTGGAGCGCGAAGGCGATCGAGGTCGCCTCCACCCCACCGATCCAGATGGGGAGGAAGCGGTCTCCCGCCCGCTCCTTCAACAGCACAATCGGCTGGTTGTGCGGCAACTCGACGCGCACCCCGACCAGTTCCAGCTCGATCACGTCGACTCCTTCCCCGGACTCGCCGGGTGGCCGTACGGCGAGTCTACGTGCGCGGGGATGCCCCCTCAATCGAGCGGATACGCGCCAGGGCGGCGAGCGGCGACGCTCTGACGGCCCGCTCGTCGACCACCTCCCACAGGTCGGGGCAGTTGCGGAACCACCCGTCGAGGTCCAGCCCGTACCCGACGAGCAGCTCGGATCCGACCTCGAACCCGACGTGGTCGACCGGCACGCTGACGCGCCGCCGGTCGATCCCGTCGAGCAGCGTGCAGACGCGGACGGACGCGGGGTCCCGCGCCGCCAGCGTCCGCACGAGGTGGGACATGGTGAGCCCGCTGCGGATGACGTCCTCGACGAGCAGCACGTCCCGTCCGGCGATGTCGACCTCGAGGTCCTTGGAGATGCCGACGGAGCCGGACGTGCCCGAGTGGAGGAGCCGCACGGCGAGGAAGTCGACGTCGACGTCCGCGTCCACTGCGCGGACGAGGTCTGCGAGGAAGACCGCGCCGCCCTTGAGGACGGTCACCATCAGCAGGTCCCGGCCGGCGTAGGCGGCGGTGATCCGGGCCCCGAGCTCGGCCACCCGCGCGGCGATGGTCGCCCGGTCCCACCGCAGCCGCAGGGCGTGCTCCATCGCGCGCGGACTGTAGCAGCCGCCGCCGGCCGGCGAGCGTTCACGCCGCCCGGTCGAACGCGGCCAGTCGGGCGAAGGACCGGACGGCGTCGGCGACGGCGTCGCCGGCCCGCGCGGCCGGGGCGCGGGGC
>JACCXR010000070.1 GCA_013696915.1 Euzebyaceae bacterium | reverse complement strand
CCTCCGTGGCTGGGACGGGGATGCCGGCGCGCGCCAGCCGCGCGAGGGTGCGTCCCTTGTCCGTGGCCGCGGCGGTCGCCTCGAAGGAGTTGAGCAGGCGCGCGCCGCCATCGGCCAGGCAGCCGGCGGCGGTGAGCACCGCCGGGTCGTCGCCCTTGACGAGGTAGAGGTCCGCGTCCGGCGCGCCGGTCCGGGGCAGCGGGAAGCCTCCGGTCGGGTCCCAGGTCACCAGCTCGATGTCGTCGCGGGCCAGGATCGCCGCCAGCGGCGGCAGCAGCGGGTTGCGCCCGCGGATGCCGGCGGCCTCGACCAGGGCGCAGACGCGGCTTCGCATCTACCGGGTGCGCGCCGGCTCGACCGGGGTGTCGAGTGCTGGGGCCAGCAGGGCGTCGGTGGTGTGGACCGGTGGGAAGATCGCGCCTTCGGCCGTCAGGATGAAGCCGCGGTAGCGGGTCGCCACGGCCTCGGCGAAGGCGTCGCCGCGCGGCAGTCCGCAGACCCGCTCGAGGACAGCCATGACGCCGTCGCGGGACAGCTGCCCGGCGAGGTTCCTGGCCTGCTCGTCGCCGTCGCCGCGGTACAGCAGCGCCCCCGCGACGCCGAGCGCGAAGTGCGCGGGGACACCGCCGGTGGCGTCGCGGATGAGGCGGACGGGCCCCAGGAGCCGATCGTGCGGCGCCAGCTTGCGGATGGGGTCCCGCGCCACCCGCAGGATCGGGTCGGCGAGGTCGGGGTCGGCGAAGCGGCGCAGCGCGTCCGCGACCGGCTCGTGCAGGTCCGGCGACGTGCCCTCTCCGGTCGCGAGCTCGGGGTAGGCCTCGATGACGGCCTTGCGGGATTCGATCAGGCAGCCGACGATGATCGGGCGCAGCTGCGGATCGGCGACGGCCTCGGCGAGGGTCCGGTGCCCCCGCAGCCAGCCGAGGTACGCCGAGATCGCGTGGCCCGCGTTGAAGATGTAGAGCTTCTCCCGCAACCGGGCCAGGTACTGGCCGGTCGCCCACACGCCCTCCAGGTCCGGCAGCGGCGTCAGCAGTCCCGTGCCGTCCACCGCGAGGCGCCGGGCGTCGTCCCCGACGAACTCCGGCCGGCCGGACCCCGACCAGTCTCCCCGCCCGACGGCCACGTGCGCGACGCCCCCGGCGAAGCCCACCGGTGGCAGCCGGAGCCCCTCAGCGTCCGCGACGGACTGCACGGCGTCGCGGAGCGTCGCGGCGCAGTCGCCGTTCTCCACCACCCAGACGTCCACCGGCCGGTCGACCGGCCGGGTGGCGAGCGCGCGGGCGAGCGCTCCCGCCGCGCCCCGGACCGCGCCGACACCCACGGCAAGCGCGACGACGTCCGCGGCGGAGACAGCGCGGCAGAACTCCGGCGAGTCGACGGCGGCGGCATCGATGCCGTCGACCATCGTCGACTGCGCTGACGGACCGGTCACGGTCACCCAAAACCCCCGGGCCGCGCGGATGCGCGCCGCCTTCTCCGCGGAGCGGGCCCCCAGGGTCACCTGCCAGCCGGCGTCGGCGAACAGCGGAGCGAGGTATCCGCAGCCGATCTTGCCGGTGCCGACGACGACTGCTCTCATCAGGACACCCTCTGGGCGGTCGCGGCGGTCGCGGCGGTCGCGGCGGCGAGGAGGTGGTCCGCGAGCAGGGCCGATGCTCCGCCGACGCCGCCGAACGCGCCCTTGTACCCGGGGAAGGCGTTCACGTCCACCACCACCGGCCCCGACGCGCCGACGATCACATCGACGCCCGCGAGCTCCAGCCCGAGGGCGGCGGCGGCGGCGCGGGCGAGTTCGGACAGGTCCTCCGGCGGCGCGAACGGCGTGCCGAGCTTGTCCTCGAGGCCGCGGGGCGGCCAGACGCGCCGCACACCGTCGACGGCCTCGCCGACGAGGTAGAGCTTCGCGTCGCTGCCGTCGTAGTCCAACCGGTCCTCCACGAGGTACGGCCCCGGGAACGGCGCGTCCTCCGGGAGATCCCTCCCGTCGCTGTGCAGGACTCCCCTGCCGCGGCTGCCGGAGGTGGACTTCACGACGACGGCCCGACCCGCGGCGGCCCGTCTGACCGCGGGCCAGTCGTCGGCGGCGCGCATCGGGGGCACCGGGATGCCGGCGGCGGCCAGGAACACTGCGGCCGAGGCCTTGTCGCGGGCGGCCGCGGTCGCCGCGCGCGAATTGCAGCACCGGATCCCCTCCGCGTCCAGGCGCGCCGCCGCCTCCAGGGCGGTCGGCGAGAGGCCGCGCAGCACCGCGAGGTCGGCCTGCAGCGCCCGCGTTGGCAGGTCGGCGTCGACCAGATCCACGCTGACCTGGGCGCCGGCGGCGTGCAGCCGCGCGGTGAGCGCGGGCAGGATGGAGCCCTCGCCGGGCTCGCGGCCGAGCAGGAACGCGATTCGCACGGTCACGCCGCCACAGCCGCGTGTCGGGCCTGCCGGACCAGTCCGCCGATGACCGCCGGTGCGTCTGGCACACCGGTGTAGTTGGGGAAGTCGTTCACGTCCACGATCAGAGGACCGCGGGGCGACTCCAGCACGTCGATCCCACAGAGCGCCAGGCCGAAAGCGGCGGCACAGGCCAGCGCCAGCGCACGCAGCTCCGGGGTGACCGTTGCCGGTCGGGAGACGTCGGCGCCGCCCTCCACGAGCGGAGACGGCCGCCGCACCGCCCAGACCTGTTCCCCGGCCACGTACAGCTTGCAGTCGATCCCCCCGACGTCGACGTACTGCTGGGCGAGCGCCATCCCGTCGGTCCAGTCGACGTCGGCCAGACCGTCGCGGTGGCGGACCAGGGTGATGCCGCGCCCGTTGTCCCCAAGGTAGGGCTTCAGCAGCAGCGGGAAGCAGGTCTCCGGGAGGGACCGCAGCGCGTCGGGACCGGCGGCGAGCCAGGTGCTCGGGGCGGGCAGTCCGGCGCGTGCGAGGACCCTTGCGCTGGCGCTCTTGTCTCGGACCGCCTCGATGGCCGCCCGCGACAGCAGCGGCCGGGCACCAGCGAGCTCCGCCTCCGCGAGCAGGGCCAGCGCGAACGGGTGGCGCGTGCGCGCCACCACGAGGTCACCCCTCCGCAGGCCCGCCCAAGGGTCAGCGGCGCTGTCGAGGTCCCGGACGAGCAGGTCGCCGACGACGACCTCCACGGGCTCGCCGGCGGACCGCAGCCAGTCAAGCAGCGCCTCGGGCATCCGCTGCCGCAGATACCGCTGGTCCGTCAGCAGCCAGGTCGTCCCCATGCCACGCTCCGTTTCCCCGACGTTCATGTCCACACGGACCCTTGGCCGCGTGCGTGAAAGGCAGGTGAGCAGCGGATGAGGATGCTCTCATGAAGAGCGCAGGTGGCCGTCAGGCCCCGGTGTGGGCGCGAACGGTTTCCAGGAGGTCCTCAAAGACGAAGGGTTTGGTCACGAACCCGGACGCCCCCGCCGCAATGCACGCCTCGCGGGCCGCCGGCTCGTCGCTCCCCGTCAGCATGATGATCGGCAGATCCGCGTGGCGGCCGCGGATCTGCTCGAGGACGGACAGGCCGGACAGGCCCGGCAGGCCCAGATCGAGCACGACCGCGTCGAAGGTCTCGTTGACGGCGAAGAACAGCCCGACATCGCCGTTCTCGGCGACCACCACCTCGTGCCCGTCGGCCGATAGCCCCTTCACGATGAACTGCGCGATGCGCGGCTCGTCCTCGACGACCAGCACGCGTTTCTCCGCTGCGGCCACCTCAGCCATTGCGCGCCTTCGATCCCGCGGCGCCGCACGTTTGTCCCGCTCCTCCAGCCGGTAGCCCATGCCCCTCACCGTGGTGATCCGGTCGGCCCCCAGCTTCTTGCGGAGGTAGCCGACGTAGACGTCGACGACGTTGGAGCCGGGATCGTAGTCGTATCCCCAG